>JBOHZI010000225.1:0-4393 GCA_050738295.1 Gammaproteobacteria bacterium | reverse complement strand
TTTCCCAATGGTGTGCCCAATCCCATGCTGGAAGAAAACCGCCGCGAGACGAGTGCCCATGTGCGCGAGAACGGGGCGGACATGGGCATCGCCTGGGACGGCGATTTCGACCGTTGTTTTTTCTACGACGAAAACGGCGCCTTCATTGAGGGCTACTACATTGTCGGACTGCTTGCCGAAGCATTCCTGGCCGAACAGCCGGGCGCGAAAATACTGCACGATCCGCGCCTTACCTGGAACACGGTGGATCAGGTGCAGACCTTCGGCGGCACGCCGGTCGTCTCCAAAAGCGGCCACGCCTTCATGAAAGAAATGATGCGCACCGAAGACTGCGTGTACGGTGGAGAAATGAGTGCACACCATTACTTCAAGCGTTTCGGTTACTGCGACAGCGGCATGATTCCGTGGCTGTTGGTGGCGTCGTTGATCAGTTCGCGCGGCATGCCGCTCTCGGCCATGGTCGCCGAGCGTGAGGCGAAGTTTCCAGCAAGCGGTGAAATCAATCGCGAGGTCGCCGATCAGAAAGCCGCGATGATCGCCGCCGAGCAGCGTTATGCCGAGGCGGCGATCAAGACGGAACGGCTCGACGGCCTGTCCATGGAATTCGACAACTGGCGCTTCAACCTGCGTCCCTCGAACACCGAACCGCTGCTGCGCTTGAACGTCGAGTCGCGTGGCGACCGCGGCCTGATGGAACTCAAGACCGAAGAAATCCTCAAGCTCCTCGAAGCCTGAACAAGTCAAGAAGATTCTGATTGTTCCGGCCGCCGCTGCTTGTGCTGGGATCACGGGAAGCTAATCGAGCCGAGCGTTCGTTGGCAGCTATTTGACGGCGGTGCTTTAATGCAGTATAAATACGGTGTGGTGCTTTAATCGACAGTGTTGACAACAGAAAATTGTCATGTCGCATGAAGGATAAAAACAAGAATTTTATTGTTCTCGATGCGTTATGGAGGCATGAGGTTCGCAACGCGGAAACGTTGCGGTGCATTTTTCGTAACAGCATAGAGATGAGGGGTTCCATCATGAAACTTGGCTTCAAGACAGCCACTGTGGCTGCGTTCGCCGCAGCGGTGGGCTTGGCGTTTGCCAGCCCGGCGCAGGCAGCGCCATCGATTTATCCCGGCGCGCTGCTTCCGGGCAGTAGCGTTCTGCCCGGCGGCTCGCAGATGGTTAGCGCCGACTTCAACGGCGACGGCCTGATGGATCTGGCGGTGGCCGACGATGAAGACTCCAGCACCTCGCCCGCTGCCGGGGGCGTGTGGGTGTTTCTGGCTAAGGCGGGCGGCGGCTATGCCGCCCCGGTGTTCTACCCCACGGCCTCCGATCCATGGACCATCGCGGTGGGCGATCTCAACGGCGATGGCCATCCGGATATCGTCACCGGCAACTACGACTATGGTTCAAGTTCGTCCGACCAGGTGAGCGTGCTGATCGGCAACGGCGATGGTACCTTCAAGACTCATGTGGACTACACGGCGGGGACTTCGGGGGCGGAGAGCATCACGGTGGGTGATGCCACGGGCGACGGCACCGCCGATGTGGTGCTCGGCACCGAATACAATGTGCTCGTGATCCCCGGCAACGGCGACGGTACGCTCGATACCGCGGCGGTGCAGACCCTCACTCTCAACAACGGGAGCAGCTACGGCGTGGCGGTGACCGATCTCAATGCCGACGGCCGCCCCGACATCGTGGCCACGGACGGCTGCAGCAGCGGCCACGACAGGGTGGACGTGTACGCGGGCCAGAGCGGGGGGACCTTTCTTGCCACCCCCAGCCAGACTGTAGCGGTGGGCGACTGCCCGTTTCTCGCGGTCAGCGATCTCAATGGTGACGGGGCCCCCGATGTGGCAGTCGCGAACTATTACGATTCCAGCGTGCAGGTACTCTTGAACAGCGCCGGCATGCTTGCCGACTCCGGCACCACCTACACCCTGCCTGCGGATTCCAATCCCTATGGGTTGCACCTGGCCGATGTGGACGGCGACGGGCATGTCGACATCCTCACGGCCAACGATGATAGCGATACGGTGAGTATTCTCTATGGCCAGGGCGACGGCAGCTTCACGGCCCCGACCCAGGTGCCGATGGGCGCCTATGCAGTTGATGTGGCCGCGGTGCCAGCGGCCAGTGGGAGTGCCATGAACCTGGTCGCCCTCGACTGGCCTAGTTCGGCCTTTCTCACCACTGCGCGCAACCTCGGCAGCCGCAGCTTCTACAGCTACGCGGACTATGGCTACCAGAACGCGAGCGGGCAAGGCCAAGATGCTTACGATATGGCGAGCACGGACTTCAACGGCGACGGTCATCCGGATCTGGTGATCGCGAATGAAGGAGATAGTATTCTGAGCGTCCTACTCAACACCGGGCAGGGTGGCTTCGGGGCACCGATGGTGCTCACGCTGCCGAGCGGTGCGGGCGATATTGATGCCGTAGCGGCGGGGGATGTGAACGGCGACGGCAAGGCGGATATTGTCACGGCCGACAACAGCGGCCACCTCTACACCTTCCTCGGCAACGGCGACGACAGCTTCCAGGCTCCGGTGACGAGCACCATCGCCTCCAGCGAGGTGGACGGCCTCGCGCTCGGCGACGTGAATGGTGACGGCACCCCCGATGTGGCGGTTGCGGAATATGGGGCCAATCAGGTCCAGATCTGCACCGGTGACGGCACCGGAGCCTTCGACTGCAGCGCCGAGACGCCGCTGTCGATGCACTACCCCTATCGGGTAAAGCTCACGGATCTCAACGGCGACGGCAAGCTGGACCTCGTCGCCACCACCGGCACGGCCGACCCAACGATCTCCGGCGCCGGCGATGCCTACGTTTATCTCGGCGACGGCACGGGCGGGTTCGGCGCGAGCCCGAGCGCGACCCTACCAGTGGTGGACTTCGCTTGGGGGATCGCGGTGGGCGATGTGAACGACGATGGTCACCCCGATCTGGTGTTCGGTTCCGGAGGTAACGAGGTGAGCGTGTTCACCGGCAACGGCGACGGCACCTTCGGTGCGGCAGCGACCTATGCGAGCGGCGTCTCCTCGGACAGCGAGCCCTATTTCGTGGCGCTCGCCGATGTGAACGGCGACGGTCATCCCGACATCGTTGCCGCCAATGTTGAGGACGGAACCCTCAGCTTGCTGACCAACCAGGGCAACGGCACCTTCAATGCCGCTGTCAATTACGGGAGCGGCCTCGAAGTCTATCCCGTACTCGCGCTCGATGTGGACGGCGACGGCCTGCCCGATATCGTGGCCGCCAATTATGGCGATGACAGCCTCGCCAACAGCACGGTGAGCGTGTATCTCCACAACCACGCTCCGGTGGCGACGGGTACGAGCCTCACGGTGAACGAGAACGCGAGCGGCACCGGCACGGTCACGGCCACCGACGCCGAGCAGGACCCGCTGACCTTCGCGGTCGCGACGCAGCCGGCGCACGGTACGGTGAGTCTCGACGCTACCAGCGGCAGTTTCACCTACACCCCGACCAAAGACTACAGCGGCAGCGACAGCTTCACGGTGACTGCCACCAACGGGCTCGAGAGCTCGGCCCCGGCCACGGTGAGCATCACGGTGACGCCGTCCTCCAGCGGTGGCGGTGGCGGAAGCGGTGGTAGTGGCGGTGGCAGCAGCGGTGGAGGCGGTGGCGCCCTGGGGCTGCTGAGTCTGCTCGGTCTGGGCCTGCTGCTCGCGCCCGCACTGAGGCGACGCCTCGGTTAAGCGCTAAATCTTCGCACCTTCTCTCAGTCCCGCTTCGGCGGGGCTGATTTTTGGGAGGCGTGGAATCAGCGCCGCGCAGAATGCGGGTCAGGGTTGCGGCGGCTCCGTGGCCGTGCAGTTCGGACCGTTGACGGCCGTGTGATAGGGAATACCCTGCTTGTCCAACTTTGTCTGCTGCTCTATGACGGTATCGGTGCCGTAAAGGACCAGCTTGTTCGGATTGACAGGTGCGGCTTTTGCGTTGGCCGGATCGGGCTGGCCGACCGAGGTGCCCGGATCGTAGTTCGTATCGTTCTGGGCGATGGCGTAGATGATGCAGCCGTTCTTGGGGCAGGCGTAGTAGCTTTCGCCGTGCACGACGTCGGGGCAGGAGGGATCGCTCGCGCCGTTGGCGCAACTGCCGATGGGCGAGGGCGCCACCGGGTTGGGTTCGTCCTGTGCGACGTTGAGGTACAGATAACCCGTTGCCGTATCGTAATAGTACTTCGTGAGATCGGGCGTGCCGTCGCCCTGCGTGAGATCGGCAATACTGTTCGCCTTGCTTAGCGTGCTGGTGTTGCCGGCCGGACAGGCGCCCACGTAGCTGTTGTTCTGCCAGGGGACGTTATTCACGTTCAGGATGTCCAGATTGTTGAAGGCAAGCGGCGTCCAGTTCTTCAGCTGTTCCGTAT
>JBOHZI010000224.1:0-4450 GCA_050738295.1 Gammaproteobacteria bacterium | reverse complement strand
CGTAGGCGGCCTTGATACCGGCAAAGACCTGGCGCATTTCGCCGCCGATATCAAGCTCCAGGCGCAGCAGCTTGTCGGCGCCTTCCACGTGTTCGGCGACGGCGACGCGGGCCACGCGCAGATCGAGTTTGGCGAAGTCGTCGATGGTGATTTCGGGAGCAATCGGATCCATGGCTGTGTCCTTTGCGGGTTGCGACGGGGGTGTGCTGGGTGCGAGCGATTCGCGCGAGTCGGCGATCAAGGCCTCGACGGTCGTGGTGTCCACGCGCTGTATCAGATGTTCGTAGGGTTCGATGCGGTGCCCCTTCGGCAGCGGTGCGTCGATATCGGCCCACGCGAGCGGCTCTACATTGAGAAAGGACTCGATGCGTTCGGCCGTAATCGGCAGCACCGGTTTAAGGGCGATGGTCAGTTGCCGGAAGGCTTCGATCGTGATGCTGCAAACCTGATGCAGCTTGCCGTCCGCTTTGGTCTTGCCTTTGCGTGCAAGCTTCCATGGCTCGTGCTCGTTCCAGTA
Organism: Gammaproteobacteria bacterium; assembly: GCA_050738295.1. Taxonomy (GTDB): domain Bacteria; phylum Pseudomonadota; class Gammaproteobacteria; order JAKDMP01; family JAKDMP01; genus JBAUSV01. The sequence goes on along the minus strand of JBOHZI010000224.1, from coordinate 3,933 downwards.
GCCGTTGACCGCCTCGGCGTTGCGCATGATCAGGTTGATGGCAGCACCGTAGGTACGTTCCACGTAAAAACTGTTAACCGAGTCAAAGTTGCTTCGGTAGTCGCTGTCACCAGCTTCGCTTTGCGTGTGTAGCCAGTTTTCTGCTTCGGGTAGTTCGGTGAGCTTGCCATCGAAATGCGTGTGCAGAAAACCCGCACTGCGGCTGGCGATATTGACGAACTTGCCGACCAGGTCCGCGTTCACGCGGGCGGTGAAATCTTCCAGATTGAGGTCGATGTCGTCTACGCCGTTACCGAGCTTGGCGGCAACGTAGTAGCGCAGGTATTCCGCGTTCAGATGATCGAGCCAGGTGCGCGCGGTGATGAAGGTGCCGCGCGACTTCGACATCTTCTGTCCGTCCACTGTGAGGAACCCGTGGGCGTACACGCCGTCGGGTGTGCGGTGTCCGGAGCCCATCAGCATCGCCGGCCAGAACAGCGTGTGGAAGTAGGCGATGTCCTTGCCGATGAAGTGATACAGCTCGGTCTTTTCCGTCGCGGCCTTTGCGGCATCCCAGTAGGCGTCGAAGTCGATGCCCGGGTGACGTTCGCAATAGTTGCGCAAGCCGGCCATGTAACCGATCGGTGCATCCAGCCACACATAGAAGAACTTGCCGGGTGCACCGGGTATTTCGAAGCCGAAGTAGGGAGCGTCGCGCGAAATGTCCCAGTCCTTGAGCCCGGCGTCGAACCATTCCTGGAGTTTGTTGGCGATGGCTGGTTGCAGGTGGCCGCCGCGCGTCCAGGCTTCTAGCTGTTCCTGGAAATGGCCGAGCTTGAAGAAATAATGTTCGCTGTCGCGCACCACCGGACGCGTTCCGCTCACCACCGACACCGCATCCTTGAGGTCGGTCGGGGCGTAGGTGGCGCCGCAATTTTCACAGGAATCGCCGTACTGATCGGGCGTGTCGCAATTCGGGCAGGTACCCTTGATGAAGCGATCAGGCAGAAACATTCCGGCCTGTTCGTCGTAGGCCTGCTCGATGGTCCGCCGCTCAATGTGCCCCGCCTTCTCCAGGGCATGGTAGATGGCTTCCGCAGCGGCCCGGTTTTCGGGCGAGTGCGTGGTGTAGTAGTTGTCGTAGCTGATGTGGAAGCCACGCAGGTCGTGCTCGTGCTCGGTGCGCATCATGGTGACCAGCTTTTCCGGGTCGATATTCTGCTGGCGTGCCTTGAGCATCACCGGCGTGCCGTGGGCATCGTCACCGCCGACATAGAGACATTCGTGCCCGCGCAGACGCTGGAAGCGTACCCAGATGTCGGTCTGGATCGCCTCCATCAGGTGGCCGAGATGCAGTGGCCCGTTGGCGTAGTACAGCCCATTGGTGACGAGGATGCGGCGGGGCATGCTATACCGGACGGGAGAAAGCGTCATTTTGCCACAGGCATACGGCTCACAAGACGCAAGCGGTTGAATCGGAAAGGAAAGTGGATACGGCGCAGTGGTACGCTGTTGATCACAGACATCCCGAGAAACAAGCCATGAAATGGATTTACTCGATTCCCTTGATCGCAGCGTTGGCATTGCCCGCCTGGGCCGGGAGCGTCAATACGTCATCCGTTGTGACGCAGTCACCCACGGCTCAGAATAGGGGTGCGCAAACCACTTACAGCAATCAGACCAGCTCACCGCCCGGGGTTCTCAGATTCGGGGCACACGAAGTCAATCGCCGGATGCAGGGATTTATTGGCAAAATCGCCGGTCTCTATGCGGCAACGCTCCCCTCGGGTGTCAAGGGGCATCTAATAGTGGTCATTGTTCCGCATGACAGCTATCCAATCGGCGTTGTGCAGCCCGACACCGGCACCTTTACGTTGCGCAAGGGTGAGCGCGTAATAGTGATGCAGTCGCCGACGAATGCCTGGATGCGGGTACTGCCTTATAGCGGTCCGAAGCCCTTGCCGCAACATCAATGAGTGCGGTGCAGGAAACGCTGAAATTGCGCACGAGCGGCCGCGCGACGACTGATATTACCGAGGCCGTGGCGAATGTGGTGAGCGGCTCGGGCGTCGAGACGGGTTTGTGCCATGTGTTCGCTCGGCACACCAGCGCCGGCATAATCATCACGGAAAACGCCGATCCAACGGTGCGCGATGACCTCGAACGGTTGCTGGCACATCTGGCGCCGGATGGTTGGGACGCATTTCGCCACACCGCCGAGGGCGACGACGACATGAGCGCGCATGCGCGCACGTTGCTTACGGGTGAAGGTGTACTCATCCCGGTCACCGACGGCACACCCGGTCTCGGCGTCTGGCAGGGCATTTTTCTGTGGGAACATCGCACCGGCGCGCACCGGCGTGAGGTCACTATCACGGTACTCGGAGAGCAGCGCGCATGAAGGGACGTCTGCTCAGCTATTGGTATGCCTTGCAGCAAAGCTACTGGTTCGTGCCAGTGCTGTTTCTGATGTTCGCGGTGCTGGCCGCCTTTGGTCTCGCCGCCGCCGATCACCTGTTCAGGGAGCCCTGGCCGGGAGTGCTGTCGGAACTCGGTATTACCACGACCTCGGCCGTACGTACGCTGCTTGCCGCGGTGGCAGGCGCGATGATCACCATCGTGAGCCTCGTGTTTTCGGTCACGATGGTGGTGCTGGTGCTGGCCGGTTCGCAATTCGGCCCGAACCTGATCCAGATCTTCATGGGCAAGCTTTCCACCAAGCTTGTGCTCGGACTCTACATCGGCACATTCCTGTATTGCCTGCTCGCGCTGGTGCTTGTCCCGTATAAAACGCCGGTGCCCCGTTACACCGCCTTGGGTGCTATTTTCGTCGGCATAGCCGGTATCGTGGCGTTGGTGTTCTTTTTCAACGAGGTCGCGCGCAGCATTCAGGCGGAAAACCTGATCTCCACCGTGGCGAAGAAACTCGATAAAGCGATCGAACGGCTGGCGCCGCGCAGTGCGTCGGCAGAGGCGGGGCATGAAGACAACAGCCCCGATCTGCATCCGCACCTGGAGACATTCACCTCAAGGCAGATACTCACCGCAGCGGGTGAGGGCTACGTCGAGTCAGTGGATTACCGGGAGCTGGCCGCGCAGGCAAGCAATTTCGAGGGCTTTGTCCGGGTGCGTGTACGCGCCAATCATTTTGTCGTGCGTGGCAGCGAGATCGCCACCGTGCGCACTGTCGAACCGCTCGATGCGGCCACCCTGACGCATTTGCATGCGGCGTTTCTCTACGGCTGGCAACGCACGGCGCTGCAGGACGTGGAGTTTTACATCAGCCAACTGGTCGAAATGGCAGTGCGCGCGCTTTCGCCCGGCATCAACGGGCAAAGCATCGCCATTGCCTGCATAGATCGTCTCGGCGCGGCACTCAGCCGTCTCGGCGAACGTTCGCCGCTGCCGGCGCTGTATCGCGACGCCGCCGGTGCGGTGCGGGTGCTGGCGAACACGACCGACTTCGCCGGCTACCTCAGCGCCGCCTTCAGTCAGATTCGTCAGAACGCACGCGGCGATACCGCGGTGCTGACGCGCATGCTCGAAAGTCTCGCCGTGCTCGCGCGTATTGTGACCACGCAAACCGGACGCAAGGCGCTCACCGAACACGCCGACATGGTGCGCAAGGATGCTCTGGAGGCAGCGGAAGGCCCGGACAGGGACGACATAGAAAAGCGTTATAAAGACTTTTCCACAGCGTTGGAGAGCGAGCCCGTACCGCGAAAGGCCGTCGAGTAGAGAGCAAACCGGAATCGCTGTACCTCTGTGAAGCTTATTCCCTGCCGAGTTTGTATTTGAGGGTGACCTCAAAGGCGTAGCGGTCTTGTTTTGATGCGTTCAGCGGGCTATGCAGACATTTCGAATCGCTGCTCTTGCCCAGCGTTTTCTGTAGCTGCTTGAGGGCGAGTGGTGCCACGCGGCCGATCGCCATGGCCGAGGCCAAGTGCGTGTAGC
>JBOHZI010000223.1:0-4463 GCA_050738295.1 Gammaproteobacteria bacterium | reverse complement strand
GATACATTTTCATTACCTCGATTTTCAGTTTTCAAACGCTCGTCTGTGCAGTGAACGCGGCATCTCAACCCCCGTTTTTCGGTGCCGACGATTTGCAAGCGCCGACACGCTTGGCTGTGTAGTTGGTGGTCATCTTCATGGCATGCCCCTGAATGGTACCGTTCATTGTCATGGTCCCGTGGTAGGCAGTGCGCGAATCTATCGTCGAGCTGCCGGTCGTTTCCATATTGCCTTCCGTGCCGCTACATTTAACGCCGAAATGCGCCACGTGTCCGGAATAGGAAAAATGCGTCATTTTGCAGGTCATGCCCTTGTCGTTATCCAGTTTTGGCAGGCCGTGGTACTTGTTCAGATCGGCCTGCGTCTTACAGCTACGTGTGGTTTGGGGCGGCACCGACATGCCCGTCATCTGCATATGAACGGTGGTTTCCCAAAGCCCCGGATCAATGGCCTTCGACATATCCGCGGCAGAGGCGGCCAAGGTCGGGATCGGTGCGGTGGCGAGAGCGATAACGATTAACGATGTCTTGATTTTCATGTTAAGTCTCCTCTGTAAAATTTATGAGAGGGTTGAAGGATCTAAAATCAGTCGTAGAACATGATGTGGCAGGCACGCGACTTTGGACTCAGAACATGGGCACGGTGCTGACGAGGTATAACCGGATGCAAGCGCATAAGGCCCGAATGCTGCGGTCATGCCGCCGATCCCGTCAGGGTGGATCGCGTGACGCTCGGCTGCGGCGTGGTTGTACTGGAACTACCGCCACCGCCGCAGGCCGACAACAGCAATCCCACTGGCATCACAAAAGTGGCCAAACCACCGAAACGCAAGTTCATCTGTTCTCTCCTTGGCAGTCCAAATGGGTAATCAACTGTCGATGCGGATCTGTGCCTTGAAAATAGTTGGAGAGCAGTGCAAAGGCAACGCTAAAAAGTCGTCATTTTTTGGCTACTGACGTGACTAGTTTTTGACAATTTTCGATTTAAGCCCGTAATGACGCGCTATACTGCGATTTAGGCAGTACCGGAACCGGCTTGGTTGGCATGGATCGACCTTCGCCAAGTTTGAATGAGGCAGCCTTTGGCGAGGCTGCGATGGCTGCACTCAAGCATTTTCTACGGGCCGACCGGCTGGCCGGGAACCCGTTGCTGGGCGCCCGGATTGTCGAATCCCGCATTACGCCACAGGCCGGACAGCACGAGCGTATCGCGGCTTTATGCGAGGTGTTGACCGAAGAATGCGAAGCGATCGGACATTCGCCCAAGCTTCGCAGGCAATGCGAGGTGCTGCGCCGCACTTACCTGCAACCGCACCGCTCCAGGGACGATATCGCCAGTGATCTTAATCTCAGTTTCAGCACGTATTGCCGCGCCCTCAAGGAGGGCCGCGAGTTGCTGGTGGCGCGGCTTTGGGAGCGCGAACAGGAACCTTTGCCGAGCGATAAGGGGACCGTGGAGCTGCCTACGGCTCCCCGTTCGCATAAATTACGAATTGCCGTAGCAGTCTTTATTCTGCTCGTTGCGGTTGCCGCTCTCGTGGTGTGGCAGCTTGTTCCGGCAGGACGGAATGCCGCTAATCTGGCGGCGGCAGTGCGCACCGGCAAGACTACGTTGGCTGTACTGCCCTTCGTGGACGAGAGCCCGGATGGCAAGAAAAAATACCTGAGTGATGGCATCACCGATCTTCTCATCAATCGGTTGGGGCGCGTACCGGGCTTGCGAACTGTGGCCAGAACGTCTTCGTTCGCCTTGCGTGGTGAACGAAAAGATGTGCGCGAGGCGGGAAAAATTCTTGGTGTGGACAATATTCTCGAAGGTAGTGTGCACAGCCAAGCGGGTAAATTGCGCGTATCCGTGGCACTGGTTAATACACGTGATGGCTATGAGCGCTGGTCGCACGAGTACGAGTTTGCGTCCGGCGATCTTCCCGCGCTGGAAGACAGTATGACCAGAGACGTAGTTCAAGCGTTGGATGTTGCGCCGTCCGGATCAGCCGATGCGGTGGTGAGCGAATCATCGGCTGCAAACAATCGGGCGCGCAACACTTATCTGGTGGGCCTGGAGTACTTGCATCGTCATGACATCAAGAACGTCAACCTGGCCATCGCCCATTTTCTTCGCGCGATCAACTTCGATCCGCATTACGCTACCGCTTGGGCCGGACTTGCCACGGCCTACACGGTGTTGATCGAAAACGACAGTGATTCTCCGCCCGACCGCTATTACAGTAGCGCCTTGGCGGCGGCGAACAAGGCGATCCAGCTCGACCCCGGCATGGGGCAGCCGCACGCGATTTTGGCGCAACTGCACACCCAGCACTGGGAATGGGGGCAAGCCGAAACCGAATACCAGCGGGCGCTCAAGCTCGATCCGAGCAACGCCACGGCACACCAGTGGTACGGCATGTACCTGTGGGTGACCGGCGATCTGCCGGCAGCGCTCAAACAGATGCGGATGGCGCATACGCTCGATCCGCTCTCGCCTTCCATTACCGTGGCCCTCGGCGAGACGCTTCAAGACATGGGGAAGCTGGATGAGGCCTTCGCCTGGTATCGATCCGCGAGCAAACAGGCACCGCACTTCGCGCTGCCGCACCTGTTTCTTGCCTACGCTAGTTTGGCCCGGAACGACAGTGCCTCAGCGCTGAAAGAGATGAAGACGGCGGTCAGCCTGACACCCGAGCCGCACCCAGCGGGATATCTGGCGTTGCTCGGCGTGTATTACTCCTATGCGGGTGACCACGCGAAAACCGAGCAACTGCTCGCCGAGTTACACGCCCGTGCCCGTCAGCATTACGTTTCCAGTGTAGCTTTTGCCCGGCTTTACCAGGTGTTAGGCGAGAAAGATAAGATGCTGGACAGTCTCGCCCGCGCCGCCAGAGAGTACGATTTCCACATGCTCTGGGTGGTGGTGGACACTGATGGTCCCAGTTGGAAAAAGCAGCCGCGGTTCCGCCAGATACTCGCCAGCATGAATTTGCCGATGCAGCGTGCCCCGCAACCAGATACTCGTTAAATCGGTGCTCCTGCCCGCCAGAGTTATTCTTCGACAGGAGACTTGCGGAGCTGTTTGCGCTGACCCTGCTGGCGTTTGGCTGCGACACGTTTTTTTTTGGCGGCACGGCTCACGCGGGTTTTCTTGCGCGGTTTCGGTTGTTCGCTTGAGCGTCTGAGCAGAGCCACCAGGCGTTCAATGGCGTCTTCGCGGTTGCGTTCCTGGGTACGGTAGCGCTTGGCCTCGATGACGATCACGCCGCCAAGGGTTGCCCGCCTGCCGGCCAGTTTCAGTGCCCGCGTCCTTAGTGCTTCCGGAAGCGTAGCCGTGTCGAACCGTAGCTGCGCAGCCGTCGCCACCTTGTTGACGTTTTGTCCGCCGGGCCCCGAGGCGCGAACAAAGTCGAAGCGCAGATCGCTATCCTCGATAGCCAGGCTTCTGGTGATCCATATTTTCATGGCGGACTAGGGCTTAAAAACTGACGACCTGACGTTATTGTAAAATCATCCGACCCGCGCGCGGGTTTCTTTTTTTACAGGGGACGTCGATGTTGCTTCAGGTGCTGCTGATTATCCAGGTCGTTTCCATGGCCGCTCTGATCGTGATCGTCGGTCTGGTTGAAGGCTATGGTTACGGTTTGTCGCTCGGCACCCAGTGGCCCTATCACAAGAAAATGGCCACGCGCGCCGCGCTGACCGACCCCGAGATCTGGCACCGAATACTCGCCACGATTCTGGGGCTTAACGCGATCGCTATCCTCGTTCTTGCGCCCGGCGCCAATACGATAGCGGGGCTCGTGCTCATCGCGCTCACTGCGATCCTCGGCATGGCGACCCTGCACGTGCTTGCGGGCAAGGCGCCCGCCTTTCTGCAAGGCCTGCACGGTCTGCTGGCCTACACCACCTTCATTACCTATCTGCTGACGCTGCATGCGAACCATCTGGCGGTATGGACCTATATCGGGGTCATGCCGGTGCTGCATGCTTTCCTGCTGATGATTTTCCTCGGTGGCATGACGACTGGGCAGCGCGGCTACCAGCGTGCGATCGGCGGCTTTGTCGCACCTCGCACGAAGGGGCAGTGGATCTTTGTGCTGCACGGCCTGGCAGGGCTTCTGTTGCTGTTGGTGCTGGCTGTGTACGCGCGTGTTTACTCGGTGGCCCTGATTCTTGCGCTGATCCAGTTCATCGTCGGCTTTGCACTATTTCATGCGGTCAATGGTCGCCCCGCACGGCCCGGTATTCTGGTGGCCTGCCATCATGCGATGGCGCTTGTGATCCTGCTTGCTATCGTTTTTGTCTGGCAGGTGCCGCTCGGCTGGCTGGCTTGAGTCCGCATAACAATTAGGCGTACATTGGTGCTCTGAAGATATTCTGGAGTATCGGCATGTTTCGCAAAACTTCATCCTTGATGCTGGCGGGTGTATTGAGCCTGTTTCTTCTTGCCGCCTGCACTACAAACCCCTACAC
>JBOHZI010000222.1:0-4509 GCA_050738295.1 Gammaproteobacteria bacterium | reverse complement strand
AGCGCTGTGACGGCGTGATGGTCGCGCGCGGTGATCTCGGAGTGGAGATGCCGCCGGAGCAGGTGCCGATCATCCAGAAGCGCACGCTGCGTGCCTGCGCAAAAGCCGGCAAGCCGGTGATCGTCGCAACGCAGATGCTGGAATCGATGATCCAGTTGCCGATACCGACGCGCGCCGAGGCATCCGACGTGGCGACTGCCGTTTACGACGGTGCCGACGCGGTGATGCTGTCGGCCGAGTCCGCGTCCGGAAAATATCCGGTCGAGGCGGCGGCGATGATGGAGCGCATCATCATGCAGGTCGAAGGCGATCCGCACTACCGAACGATGATCGATGCGCAACGTGATCCGCCCGAAGCAACGCCGGCAGATGCGATCTGTGCCGCCCTGGAGCAGACCGCAACGGTGCTGCACGCGGTCTGTGTCATTACCTATACCAGCTCCGGTTTCACCAGCCTGAGGGCGGCGCGCGAGCGTCCGGAAGCTCCGATATTGAGCCTTACGCCAAATATCGCGACCGCCCGCAAGCTGGCGCTGGTATGGGGTGTGTACTCCGCGCTGGCGGACCAGGTGGAGGATGTCGACACGATGGTCGCGTGCGCCTGTCGCAGCGCGTTGAACAACGGTTTTGCGAAACTGCGCGAAACCGTCGTGATCGCCGCCGGGATGCCGTTTGGCCGCTCCGGCACGACCAACCTGTTGCGCATCGCACGTATCAAGTCGTGACCACGGACCTGATGCGGAAGGCGGCGTTTTCCGTTATCATTATTGCCGCCAGCATCCGCGTGCAGGCACGGCGTTTCGTTGGAATGGGTCGTTAGCTCAATTGGTAGAGCAGTGGACTCTTAATCCATTGGTTCGGGGTTCGAGTCCCCGACGGCCTACCACAAATCTCCGATAGTAGTCCCTAGTGGATCAAGCTAGTAGCACGATATCGGGGGGTCTGGATTCCTGATCACTGACCCCTTAATCGCGCGTGCTTCAAGTCTGAGCAAATAGGGACAGAGGGATTAATCTTCAATCTCTCCGTCCCTTTGATTTCTTATCTCTTCGCGCTGGGGATGCCTTCCTTGAATTTAGCCGGCACCGAGAATGGCTTGCCGGCATCCACCACGAACATGATCAGGGCTTGCAACTCCGTCTTGCCGGCGTTGAAGACTTCCATTGTCGTATTAGCGGCGTGCCCGTTCATCGTGCGTCCTGCGTCGACATAGCTCACCCCGTGTGGAGTTTTTTGTCCCAGCCGACCGCTGATTACATAGAAGGATTCCGAACCCGGATGCGAGTGGACCGGCGTCTTGGCCCCGGGCTGCCCGTAACCGTAGTTCAGACGTAACAGATACTCGGAGGCGGTAATCGAGGGTAGGGGCCCGATTTCGGCAACCTTGGTCCCACCCGGGGTCGAGGCTCCTTGGGGACCCAACGTGACAACCCAGACCTTGTTGGCGATTTCGGCAATCAGCGAGGTGGTCGTCTCGTACCGTACCGCGGCCGGGTTCCAGCCGTCGGGACCCACGGCCGCTCGGGCGTCAGTCAGCGTGGGGAAGGTCTCGACACGCCAGTAGAGCGGCTCGGTCGGCAATCGAGTGAGTGTTTTCTGCGCGACCGGTTTGATTACATATTTCTGTTCCGGCGCCGCCGCGAACGTCGATGCTGCCAAAAATCCCACTGCCAATGCCACTGCTATAGTGAAGTGCATCAGAAGCCGTTTCATCGGGGTACCTCTGTAAGTTGATGTGTTTGTCAAATCCCTGCCGGGCGCCCATACTGCAGTCGCTATCAACTAGCGGGTGGCGCAGCAGGCAAGCGGAATCTACTGTACGACCGAGGCTAATTCCCAACGAAATGCCTAAGCTTTTCTTAGGAAAAGGCTATGGTAGCGAAATCAACGGGATGGCTTTCGTGGCCAAGGGCCCCTTCCGGGTCCAATCAAGTTGGCACGAGAGCGATGGCTCGACCAAGGCTTCAGATTGGTGAATGGCGGGTCGACCGTACGACCAACGAGCTTTGTCGGCCGGGCGGGGCGGTGCGCGTCGAGCCAAAGGTGATGGCGGTGTTGATGGTGGTTGCCGACCGCGCCGGCGCAGTGGTGAGCCGGGAGGAATTGCTCGTTGCCGTCTGGCCGGGCGTTGTCGTCGGCGATGACGTTCTCACGCAATGCATCATCAAGTTGCGCAAGGCGCTTGGTGATAACCCCCGATCACCCGCTTACATTGAAACCATTTCGAAGCGCGGCTACCGCCTCATCGCACCGGTGACGCGAGGCGATGATGCGCCGGCGGCGCAGGGCGAAGAGGCAACCGCGCCGCGGGAATTGCCGGCTCCCGCTCGCCGTCGTACCCGCTGGTTGGGACTGGCCGTGGGTATCGTGGTGGCGTTGTCAGCCGCGGGTGTTCATTTTCTCGATTCGCGATCGCCGTCACCGGTGGCGCACCCCGGCGCGGATGCCTCTGACGTTGGCGATGCGGACAGGACGAACTTGCTTACCGTTACGGTACTGCCTTTCGAGACGGTGGGCGCCGGCACCGAGCAAGATTACCTGGCGCGGGGAATCAGTAGCGATCTGATGACCGATCTTTCCCGGCTATCCGGATTGCAAGCAATTAGTGCGTCGGGCGACACGGCGGGCGGCCAGCCGGCGACCACCGCCCGCTATATCGTTTCGGGAAGCGTTCAGCGCGAAGGAACGACTCTGCGGATCAACGTTCGATTGGCCGATGCCCGCACGAAGGAGCAGCTCTGGTCGCAGCGATTCGAACGGCCGATCGGCGATCTTTTCGCCATTCAGAACGAGATCAGCCACGGCGTGCTAGAGCAGTTGCCGGGCAAAATCAGCGGCGCCGAGCGCCAGCAACTCGCGAAACGTTATACCAACAGCCCGGAAGCTTACGAGTATTTTTTGCGCGGCAAGGCACTGTTTCTTGTTCGACGTCCCGAGGAGAATGACCAGGCCCGGGTGCTCTACTCGAAAGCGATCGACCTCGATCCGCAGTTTGCACGCGCCTACGCGGGTCTGGCAATGACCTACGCCATGGATTATCGGTATCAGAGGTCCCACACATCGCCTGCCGCGCTTGACCGGGCATTGGCGCTCGCCGAAACTGCCCGGTCAATCGATCCTGACATCCCGGAAGTCTACTGGGCAATCGGTTTTATCCATGCGCAGGCCAGACGCTATGACCTGGCGATCCCGCCCTTGCAAAAAGCGATCTATTTGGATCGGTCGTACGCCGATGCCTATGCGCTCATGGGCGGCATTTATACCTATATTGGGCAATCTATCCCCTTGCTGCGCACGGCGCTGCGCCTCAACCCCAACGGTGGTTATCTGTATTTCCTTCTTCTCGGCCGCGCGTATCTGTTCGAGGGTGATCTCGAACAAGCGCTGATCAATCTGCGCGAAGCGAGTGGACGCAATCCGGACGACGTGGAAGTCCATGTCTACCTCGCCGCGACACTGGTGGCGAAAGGCGATCGCTCCGCGGCCGAATGGGAGGCCGATGAAATCCGGGCACGCTGGGCCAATTTCTCGATGCGCACTTGGCTCGAGACTTACCCCTTGAGCAGCCCCAGCTACAGACAAAGGCTGCTGGAGCTCACTTCCAAAGTGCGATTGTAACAATACGAGAAAAGCTGGTGTATTGAGCCATTAATTAGTTGAACGTTTTACTCGTCTCCTTGGCCTCCCGGCGGGTAACCGCAGGAGGCGAAGCATGAGAAGAGGGCCGCGGCTTGTGCCAGTGGAGTTTGAGCTTGCAGGAGAACCATCAGGGGATCGAATGGACGCGACGGCACAAGACCTCGCAAGCGCTGGCACTGCGTTTGCGCATTATCATGGTCTGCGGGCAGGGAGCAGTAACAGGGAGACGGCCGAGCGACTGCGCGTTACGAAGCAGGCGGTGCGGAAGTGGCGCAGCCGCTTTTTGGGGCGTCGGCTTGACGGCTTGCTCGATGAGCCGCGTCCCGCTGCGCCGCGCCAGCATGATGACGCGAAGACCGAACAATTGATTGCCACTACGCTCAGTGAGCGCCCAGTGTTTTATGAAAGATCGACGGCCTACCACCTCTTCTCTTACCGTCGGCGGCGCACGCGAGTTTGTATCGCGCGCGACTAAAACCGCGCTGTCATGCGCCGCGATTCGAAAACAGACCGGGCACCAATCAACACAGGCAGTCGATGTTTACGCCATGCCGCTATCGAGTCACCACGACCCATGATGCTCCGGTATGCGGATGATAACCGGCAACGCGGCAACCAGTAGCAGAGCCACGATGATGTATACCCACGCTTGAATGCCGCCCGGGTCATTAGAGCTGGTGAGGATCGCAGTGGTTATCGAGACTGTGGTAATTGCCCCGGTCTGAAGAGACAGGGTGCGTAGCGCGGCGAGCGTTGAAGAATGTTCAGGCGCCAGCTGCAGCCCGGCGTTGCGGCTGGCGGGGTTGATCGTCCCGAGACCGGCGCCGATCAGGAACGCTGAACCTGCCAGCCAGGCGTAGGGCGGAATGC
>JBOHZI010000221.1:0-4514 GCA_050738295.1 Gammaproteobacteria bacterium | reverse complement strand
TCTCGGTAGAGAAAAAACCCATGCACACGCTGTTTTTACCCGAGTCTACGCCTTAACCTTCTGAATCTACAACCCATTTCGTGGGGATAGCTCAGGGACAGACCACAATTATTCCTCAGCCAAAACGGTGTCAGACCTTACATTCGACACTCGCACGAGCGGCTCGAACCGCTAGAATGCTTCGGAGTCAGGCCTGACAATTTACACGCGCTCCAAATTTAAGCCTCGGCCATGAATCCATATCCTTAGCACTCTCAGTACCCAAGTGCTGCTTTACACTCGGCTCTAGCTGATAGAAAGAGGAGAACTTCATGCATGACCTGACTTCCTTACTAATACTACTGGCCATAGAAATCGCGTTCAACGCACTGGTCGTCATGCTCGCAGCGCGTATCGTGAAGGCGGGGAAGACCGGGTTCGGCGCCGCCATACTCGCTGTCTTTCTGCAGTTATGTCTATCAGTATTTATCCATTTGTTCGTCACGAGCCCCGTGCTTGCCTTCCTCATCGCGATTGGCCTCGGTTCCGTTATCTACGCCTTCGTGCTCGATACTTCGTACCCGCGTGGCCTTGCCATCGGGGTGCTGGTGGTCGTCTTCTTTATCATCATCGCCGTAATACTCATCGGCGCGTTCGGTCAATTTGCCGCTCTACATGGCAGCTTTGGCTAGTTGGAGCACGAAATAACGTCAGGTCTCGTATGGCGCATTGCGCACGAGACAGCTTGAGCCGCTAAAGATCAGGGGCTGACGTTCGGTAGCGTGTGCAGGTTCTTTATGGCCGGTGCGTATTGCTGGGAGGCGGCGAGCAGGAACCAGTGTTCGGCTTGCTCATAGTCTTTGTATACGCCACGGCCCTTGTAGTAGGCCATGCCCAGGCTGTTTTGCGCTGCCGCGAGACCGCTTTCCGCTGCCAGCCTGAAGTAGTAAGCGGCCTTGACGTAGTTTTTCGGCACGCCGTGTCCGGCTTCGTATAGCGTGCCGAGGTTGAACTGGGCTTCCTTGTTTTGCCGTGAAGCTGATTTCTTCAGCCAGTCGGCTGCCTTGCTGTAATCCTGCTGGATGCCGATGCCCTGCATCCGGTCGTAACCCAGGTTGTTCTGCGCTTGCACATTGCCCTGCACGGCAGCCTGTCCGAACCAGTACACGGCCTTTTTGACGTCTTTCCCGACACCGTCGCCCTGCTGATAGGCCAGGCCCAGATTCTCCTCGCCCACGGCGTAGCCCTGCGAGGCTGAGCGCAGATACCAGAATGCAGCCTGATCGTCGTTTTCCGGCGTCGCGACGCCCATCGAATAGAGCACACCCGCGTTATTCGCCCCGCCGGCATCGCCCGCTCGGGCAGCCTTCATGAACCAGTCCATGGCCTTGAAGGCATTAGCCCACATGCCCTGACCGTGGAAATAGGCCAGGCCAACGGCATTTTCCGCCGCTGCATTCCCCTGCTTGGCAGCCTTGAGAAACCAGCGCAGGCTGTCCGGGTATTGGAGGTTGGCGTGGAGATAGGCGGCGACGGCCATCTGTGCCTCGACGTCGCCAGCCGCGGCTTTCTTGCGAGTGGCTTGCGAGTCATCCGGTTTCACCGGGATATCGGCCGACCCCAGATGCGGCGTGGTCGAAAGGCCGGCCATGGCGCTCACGGGCAGAACGGACAGGCAGGCGAGGGTCAGCAGACGTGCATAAAGGCGCTTTCTATCGGTTCCACCGGTCTGCATTTGTTTTCCCCTGATTGCTCAAGACCAAATATAGCAGCCACCGACTTGAATTGCATGCCACTCGCTCATAAATATGGAACTGTATGGCAGAAAGACTTTTGGAAATATGAGGTTTCGCCCAAACTCGCCATCCCGGGCATTAAGAGAAAACCCGGGCGAGTAACGAGATGCCCTAATGCGACCACGTCGCGCATACCGCATTGCGCAGGCCACCCGAGCATGTACCGATGCGGGTTCTGGCCCTATTCGCACTATTTCACAAAAGCCGCCTGGAACTGAAGCGGTTCTCCAATAACTACGTGGCCTTGTTAAGTGACCAGTTGTAGCTATAGGAGTCAATGTGTGTTTTGCCCTGCAAGCGCTTGGCAAGTGCGGGCTTGGCGAACTGGGTCAGATATTTGATCACCGCGGCCTCGTTTTTGCCGAAATCCGATTGATACCACTGGAATATTTTTGACACGATCAAACGCTTGCCCTTGAAGTGCACTCCATGCGGACCGTTGATATACGCACGGGCACTGGCGCGCAACTGCTTGTCGATATCGGCGCCGGTATAGGCCTGCATACGCAGACTCGGACAACTAATTGAAGCGCAGTTGACCCCGTAGTGCGTGAGCGTGTCGTGCCAGATGGGACGCAGGATGCGATGCTCGATGTCGTTGAGGGAGATTTTCTGCCCTTCCACTTTGAGCAGTTTCTCGTCCCAGGGTCCGCTGCTGAACCAGCCACCGCCAATGTCGCGAATGCTCTTCACAGGATAGTGCTTCAGGATTATATCCACCGTTTCCGCATTGTATAAATTGATCCAGTAGGCGCGTTGCACATTACGGTTGTAGTTATCTATGTCCAGGCTTTCCAGGTGTTTGATGTAGGCCTGAAGACTTTTTTTATCGGCGGAGGTAACGGACCCGTAGCGCACGAGGTTGACGTCCTGCTTATCGCTATGAACCACGTATTTCTTCAGAAACGCGTTCCAGGCCCCATTCTTTATGGTGGCCTGGCTATGAGAGTTGTGCTTGGTCCAGCGCGGCCACAGGTGGGCACTGGGTGCGGCGAAGGCCGCCCCCGCAGCGCAGAGAAGAACCGCTGCTACTACGGCACTGTGTACAGTCTTTAGCTTTTTAGTGGGGGAAGGCATCGTTTATCTCGCAAATGATCCAATATAATAGTTTGCCACGTAACTCGCGAAAAAACATCACACCTGTGTCACAAAACTTTTCGTGGCAACATCTCGATAGTCTCAAAACAGGGGCCTGCTTTATTGTCAGGCCTCGCTTGGTCACATGCTGGGACTGTTTGCCCCGCTAACGGGAAGCGGGAATCTTGCGCACCGGAAGCGGCACGTTGCAGACGCCGATCTTGCCGACCTTGTAGTGATACCACGCATCCGCACGGTTGCGACGCGATTCGACCAATGCAGCAAACGTCGCGGTGTCGGTGCGCAGTACTTCCAGGTGCATGCGCTTGGCGGGCGGGAGATCGGACGCGAGGCGCACGTGCAGGATGGGTGTGTCCTTCGAAGCCTGTTTGTAAAAGCCGAGCGGACCGGTACCGCGCGCCAGCGCCGACAGGTATTGCATGCCTTGCACGACGCGTCCGACCAATGCGATATTGCGATCGAGTTGGCGCGGCGACTGGCCGATCACGGCGTACAGTTCCGTGCCGGGCCCACTGTCGGGCGCAACGTCGCGGCCGGCACCCACCATGCCGTAGCAATGCACGAGCCAGGTTTTGCCGCTTTTCGGATCGCGGGCGACCGGAAAGCCTCCGCTGAAACCTACTTCCCGCGCGTACACGTCACCGTCGGGCAGTTTCGTGAAGGGCAACGACGGCGTAATGTTGCGTTCGAATTCCGGTGGCAGCGTGGACTTCGCCTTGCCGAGCGAACGCGCGTGTACCGGATGCGCCACTTCAGCCTGCGGATCGCCCCATTGCGTCACGAAGTTGTCCTGCACGCGCATGATCGCGAGGCCGTCCCAATAATGTTCGCGCGCGAGCGCACGAATGTTCTGTGCATGCAACGGCGCATAGACCGGATCGAGCTCTATCACCACCCGGCCTTGTGGCAAGTCCATATACAAGGTGTTGTTCGGGTCGAGCGGACGCCAGTCGGAAAGTTTCGACGCCGCCAGCACCTGTTGCATGGTCGGCGCCGGCTTCGCGGCATTCGCTGCCATGGCCCAGCCCGGCAAGGCGAACACGGTCGCCACCAGCGCAACGCGGAAAAATGCAGGGAATCGAATCATCGGAAACTCCTTGGTATGAGAATGACAGCAGGCCTACTTAACCGGCACTTCCGGCTTACTTGAATCGATTTTGATGAATGCTATCACATGGGATTTACAGATTTTACGGGGGCTGTCCTGATGTCAGCGGCGGTGTAAAATCGACGTTCGGCTTTATACATGTAAACGAATAAAGGAGAGACGACAATGCAAGTAACCACCACATTCACGATCGAAGGTTACCGGATCAAGGAATACAAGGGCATCGTGCGCGGCATCATTGTCCGCTCTCCTACGCTCGCCCAAGGCCTTGCAGGTGGACTCAAGGGCATCATCGGCGGACGCATCAATGCCTACGCGGACATGTGCGAACAGACACGCGGACAGGCCTACGAGTTATGCCTGCAGCACGCCCAGGAGCTCGGAGCCAATGCCATTGTCGGGATGCACTACGACACCTCCGAAGTCGCAGTCGGCGGATCGGCGACCGAAGTGCTCTGCTATGGCACGGCCGTGGTGATCGAACGAGAGAACTAATAGGGGCGCCTCCAACATGCAATTCACACAGGCCATAC
>JBOHZI010000220.1:0-4527 GCA_050738295.1 Gammaproteobacteria bacterium | reverse complement strand
CCGGTAAGCGGGCGATCGGTCACCGGGTGAATTTCGCCGTCCACCTTGATCGCCGGCGGGAACCCGGCAGTAATGATCAAATCCGAAGCCTCACGTTGCACCATATTCCGCAGCAGATTCTGCATGAGTTTGGCGCCCTGTTCTCTATCCATGGCCATAAGAAAACCCTCAGTTAAACGCTTCTTTGTTCTGAGCACGCACACGTGCGTCGGCGCGCGATATCAGCCCCAGGCGCAACAAATCCTTGAGCGACTGGTCCAGCGTCTGCATACCGTATTGCTGCCCGGTCTGAATAGCCGAATACATTTGTGCCACCTTGCCTTCGCGAATCAGGTTACGAATAGCCGGCGTACCAATCATAACCTCATGGGCCGCCACGCGCCCACCGCCCGATTTCTTGAGCAAGGTCTGGGAAATAACCGCACGCAACGATTCCGAAAGCATGCCACGCACCATTTCCTTTTCCCCGGCAGGGAACACGTCGACCACGCGGTCGATAGTCTTGGCCGCGGAACTGGTATGCAAGGTGGCGAAGACCAGATGCCCCGTTTCAGCCGCGGTCAGGGCCAGACGAATCGTTTCCAGATCGCGCATTTCGCCGACGAGAATGACGTCGGGATCCTCGCGCAGTGCACTTCTCAATGCCTCGGAAAAGCCCAGCGTATCGCGGTGCACCTCGCGTTGATTGATCAGGCATTTCTTCGATTCGTGAACGAATTCGATGGGATCCTCGATGGTGATGAGGTGCCCCATCAGATTTTCGTTGACATAATTCACCATGGCTGCCAGCGTCGTCGACTTGCCGGAACCAGTCGGTCCTGTCACCAGCACAATGCCGCGCGGCTGATTCGCAATATCCCTGAACGATGCCGGCGCGCCGACATCCTCGAGCAGAACCACGCCCTCGGGAATCGTGCGGAATACCGCAGCCGCACCGTTTTTCTGATTGAAGGCATTGACGCGGAACCGCGCGATGCCCGGAATCTCGAACGAAAAGTCGGTTTCCAGAAACTCCTCGTAATCCTTGCGCTGCTTGTCGTTCATTATGTCGTACAGCATGCGGTGCACATCCTCGTGCTTGAGCACCGGCATATTGATTCTGCGCATATCGCCATCCACGCGGATCATCGGCGGCACCCCGGATGACAAGTGCAGATCGGATGCATCCTGCTTTTTGGTGAATGCCAGCAGCTTGGAAATATCCAGATCCGGCGTTTCGTTCGGAGGCGTCACAACGGTGGGACTCCCTGGAACATCTACTGTGGACATGGCTTCTCTCGGCCGAAACGAAAGTAACACTATATAGCCTTATTCGCGTTATAAGTGCAAGCGTCTCTCTTGCCGGTACGGAGAATTTCGCGCCCGGCGCGGATCATGCCAAGCCCAATCCTTATAATGACCGGGTTTTCGGCCTTTCTAACCTCGACATGAATTCACCGCAACGCATTGCCTTTATCGGCGCCGGGAACATGGCTCGCAGCCTCCTCGGCGGCCTCCTGGCCGCTACGCCCGGCCGGTTCCGGCTCGCTGCCGCCGACCCCGATCCGGCGCAACGCAAGCAGATCGAGGCGCTGGGCATCGAGACCTGCGCCGACAATGCGCCAGCCATCGCCGGCGCCGACCTGGTGGTGCTGGCCGTCAAACCCCAGGTCGCGTCACAGGCACTGAGCACGGTCTCCGAAACGCTGCAGCGCGAACACCCGACCCTGCTCTCGATTGCCGCCGGGCTGCGCATTGCCGACATCGAGGCGGCGGCAGGCTGCGAACTGGCCGTGGTGCGCGCCATGCCCAATACACCAGCACTAGTGCAGCGCGGCATCAGCGGCTGGTTCGCCAACGAGCGCGTCGACGACGCCGGACGAGCGCTGACCCGTGCGGTACTCGAAGCCGCGGGTACTGCCATCGAGGTAAGCGACGAAAACCTGCTCGATGCCGTCACTGCCGTCTCGGGCAGCGGACCCGCCTATTTCTTCCTGTTGGTCGAGGCGCTGGCCGCTGCGGGCGTAAAAGCCGGCCTGCCTGCCGCGACCGCGGCCGAACTGGCGCGTGCCACGGGCACGGGCGCCATGGCCTTGCTCGATGGCAGCCCGCTCGAACCGGCCGAGCTGCGTAAACAGGTCACCTCGCCCGGAGGCACCACGGCGGCCGCACTGGAGATACTGCAGAGCGGATTGCCGGAATTGCTGGAAAAGGCCGTGCTGAATGCGCGCAAACGCGCACAGGAACTCGCGCGGGCCTAGATACCCCGGTTCGATCGGGGATTGCCAGAATTGGCACCTCATTCAAGGAGAAAATCTTGCAGACCAACGGCGCCCAGGCCCTCATCTTTCTGATCAATATCGTATTTACGCTGTATATAGCGGCGTTGTTCATGCGCATTATCCTGCTCCGCCTGCGTGCCGATTATTACAATCCGCTGGTGCACTTTATTGCGCGCATTACCGACCCGCCGCTGCGACCTCTGCGCAAGGTGATTCCCGCGTTCGGCGGCTGGGATATTGCCGCGATGCTGCTCGCCGTCGTGTGCGCTTTCGTGTGCGGCCTGCTGGTCCTGCACCTGGCCGGATTCGGCACGCCATGGGTGCTGATTGCGCGCTACACGGGCAGAAAACTGCTCGCGGTACTGATTAATCTCTACATCTTCTCCATTTTGATCCAGGCGCTGATGAGCTGGCTGGGACCGCGCCAATACAACCCGCTGAGCATCATCCTGTGGCGGATGAACGAGCCGCTACTGCGGCCCGTGCGCAAAATAGTGCCGCCCCTCGGTGGCACATTCGACCTCTCTCCGCTAATCGTGATCGTGGTGTTGGAAGTCGTATCCATCTTCCTCGGTTTGCCGAACTTCCTCTAAGGAACCTCTGATCTATTCATAATCAGTTACCGAGCGTACGAAACACTATTCAGAATGCTTTTATTGTGTTATCTTCATACACGCTTTTACCCCTGACTTATGCAACAAGGAGCATGTATGGCAAAGAAAAAAGCGGCCGCAGCAAGCAGCTCGGCCAAGGCAATGACCAAGTCCGAAATCCTGCGTTATATCGCAGAGGAAAATGACCTCACCCGGGCCCAGGCTGCGGGCGCGGTGGAATCGATCGAGAAGCTGATCAAGCGTGAACTCGGTCGGCGCGGCCCCGGGTTGTTCAACCTGGCGGGTCTGCTCAAGATCCGTGTGGCCACGAAGCCGGCAACCAAGGCGCGCAAGGGCGTCAACCCCTTTACCGGCGAGCCGATGACGATCAAAGCCAAGCCCGCCCGCAAGACGGTGCGTGTAACGGCGCTGAAGAAACTGAAAGAAATGGCCTGATCGCAAGCGATCCTGCCCTAACGCCGCCGGCCTAGCGTCGGCGGCGTTTTGTCTGTTACCAGCCAGATGGGCCATGTAGCCTATAGTCAGGCTTACCAACCAATCAATCACCCACATTCGCCTTCAGCGGGGTTCGGCGGCTCTGAGGGGACTAAACACAAAAGATTGTGGGAGTGCAGCTACGCTGCGCGGTTTGCTACTTCATCCTTGATGCGCATCAAATCGGACCGACGCACATGGAGAAGATCCGCCAATCGATGCGCCAGAAAATCCTCATGTCCATCCAGCGTGCCATCGGCATAGGCAACTTCCCACAGGGCGGCAATCACGTCGAACTTTTCACGCTCGCTCAGCGTGGTATCGAGCGTGCGCGTGTGTTCATAAAGGGAAACGGAACGATCGGCCGCCCTTTCGCCGCGATTCAGCAGCGCCTCGGCCTCCGCACGTTCCAATCCGCAGCCATGCGCCAGCACCCGCGTGGCGGTTTCACGCTCGGCGTCCTGATCCTCGAAGTCGGCACGCATCATTTCCACCAGCAAGGCAGCCAGCGCCAAGTGCGCATCGGGCACCGATCGTTCGCCAGCCTCAGGCCCCGTCAGCCACTGACGCAAACGCAATCCCAATCCAGCCTCCATCAACGTGTCTCCTCGTTCAGAAAATCGACCACCATCGTACGCAATACCGTCAGATGTCCATGAAAAAAATGTCCGCCCCCGCCGACCTTCTCGATCACGGGAGGCGGCTTCTGCTCCCTGGCCCAGGCCAATACCGCCTGCGGGTCTACCACCTCATCGGCATCGCCCTGCACCAGCAGCCAGCGCCCGGCCTGCGGGGACTGCCCGGCAAACCCGTATTCGGCAAAATTGGAGGCCGGCGGCGCCACTGTAACCAACACCGGACACGACTCCGCCACCGTCCGTTTGAGCACCATGGCCGCGCCGAAGGAAAAACCCAGACGCCACACAGGCAGCCCGGGCCAGCGTGCCTGTAGCCAGCTCTCGGCCGCCTTCAGATCGGCAACTTCGCCTGCCCCACCATCAAAGCCGCCCGCACTTTTCCCGACACCGCGAAAATTGAAACGCAAGGCAGCTGCGCCGCCATCCGTCGCGGCGCGCGCCAACGTGAACGCCACCTTGTTATCCAGCGTCCCGCCGAATTGCGGGTGCGGATGACACACCACGGCCACGGCACACGGCGTTCCGGCGCACGGATACTCC
>JBOHZI010000219.1:0-4533 GCA_050738295.1 Gammaproteobacteria bacterium | reverse complement strand
CGCAGCGCGCGGATGATGACGTTCGATTCCTGGTAGATCAGGAACGGCGCGGGCCGCGACTCGGTGGCCTGCCGGATCGATTCCCAGATGCGGCACATGTAGTCCAGATCCCAGTTGATCTGCTCCAGACTGCGCCCGACACCGGCGGTACGCACGATGACACTCATGCCCTCGGGCAGGTTGAGCTGAGAGAGAATGTCGCGGATTTCGTCGCGATCTTCGCCTTCCAGGCGCTTGGAAATGCCGCCACCGCGCGGGTCATTCGGCTTGAGCACCAAGTAGCGGCCGGCCAGACTGATGAAGGTAGTCAGCGCCGCGCCCTTGGTGCCGCGTTCTTCCTTTTCCACCTGCACGATGATTTCCTGGCCTTCGTGCAGGGCGTCACGGATCGATTGATGTTCGCCCGGTTTGCTGTCGCTCTGGCGGTAGCCGGGAGCGATTTCGCGCAACGGCAAGAAGCCGTGACGTTCGGCACCGTATTCGACGAAGCAGGCTTCGAGACTGGGTTCTACGCGCGAGATGCGTCCCTTGTAGATATTGCCTTTTTTCTGTTCGGCACTGGGGACTTCGACATCGAGATCAAACAGTTCCTGGCCATCAACCAGGGCGACTCTCAGCTCTTCGGGCTGGGCCGCGTTAATCAGCATACGCTTCATTGTGTTGTTACCTGTGTGAGCGGGCGCTCGCACCGCCAGCAGCGGTTGGTATTCAGCGCGAGGGGAGTGCGACGTGTGCTACACACGGCGGATTGCCTGTCGAGGCCATCCGCGGAGAAATCGACTCCGCCTGCTTCAGCGCTTGGCAACCATGCCGGGCATGGGAGCGCCATCTATTCACTTCCCGCTGGCTTTTTGGAACCGGCGGACTTCAAACCTTGTTTGCGTTGAGGCTACCTTTTATGGGTGAGCTACAGTCATCGCCAACACGCTGTCCTTTCGGACAGTGGGCATACTATATCAGTTACCTTGAATCGAGTACAAGCATTTGCCGGATAAACAAGCGCTTGCAGAGGAAGGACGACGCGTCGAGGTACGCCGCCTGACGATAGTCGATGATTATGCCGGGCAGCGGCTCGATAATTTCCTTGCGCGCGAAATGAAGGGCGTGCCCAAGGGGCATATTTATCGTCTGCTGCGCACCGGGCAGGTTCGGGTTAATGGCGGACGCAAGAAACCGGATTACCGGATCGAGGCCGGCGACGAATTGCGTCTGCCACCTGTGCGTCTGAGCGACCGTCCGACTCCAGTGGGCCCGTTGAAGCGGAGCACCTCTGTGCTCGCCGAGGGCATTTTGTACGAGGACGACATACTGCTGGTCGTGAACAAGCCGTCAGGGCTGCCGGTGCATGGCGGCAGCGGACTGGATGGTGGGTTGATAGAGGCCTTGCGCCGGTTGCGCGACGAACCGGAACTCGAACTGGTGCATCGTCTGGACCGGGACACCTCGGGGTGCCTGCTGATTACGCGGCGGCGTTCGGCCCTGCGTAGCCTGCACGCGGCCTTTCGTGAGGGCCGGGTCCGCAAGCGGTATCTGGCCCTGGTGGCGGGGCAGTTGCGCGAACCCTTTACCAGCCAGGCGCCACTGGAGCGCTTTGCCAAGCGTGGGGGCGAGCGTCATGTCGCGGTCGTGAGCAGCGGCCGTGCGGCGCAGACTCGTTTCCGCCCGCTCGCTTGCGGCGAGGCCTATAGCCTGGTCGAGGCGCTGCCCGATACCGGACGCACACACCAGATTCGTGTGCATGCAGCCCATGCGCGGCATCCGATTGCCGGCGATATTCGCTACGGCGACAAGGTGCGCAACCGGGAACTGCGCGAACTCGGCCTGCGACGGCTGGCTTTGCATGCCGCCGGCATTGCCTTTGCGCATCCGCGCACCGAGGAACCGCTGAGTTTCAGTGCGCCTTTGCCCAACGATCTGTTGCCCGTGATAACCCAACTTACCGGCTACACCACATGAAGCCCCAGCACTCGGTACTCAGGGTATGGCGAATCCCTGTTCGCGCAGTAGTTGTGCGGTGGCGATCAGCGGCAAGCCGATCAGCGCTGTCGGGTCGCTGGTTTCGATGCGTTCGCACAAGCCGATGCCGAGTCTTTCGAGCTTGAGTGCGCCGGCACAGTCGAAGGGTTGTTCGGTTGTCAGATAGCGCTCGATTTCTAGTGGCGAGAGTTCGCGCAGATAGACCCGACTGAGGTCAAGATAGGTGGCGGCGGTGTCGTCCGGGGCCTGCACAGCGAGTGCCGTGCAGTAGAGGATTTCCTGTCCCGACATGGCCGTGAGTTGATGTGTGGCGGCCTCGAAGTTGCCGGGTTTGCCGAGTGCCCGGCCGTTCAGGCTGGCCAGTTGGTCGCTCGCGATGATGACGGCTGCGGGCGCTTGCTCGGCGCCAGCACCGGCCTTGGCTGCGGCCAGACGGACAACGGCCTGCTCCGGGGGTTCTCCGGCGGCGAGCGTTTCATCGACCTCGGGTGCGAGCGTGTCGAAATCCAGGCCGAGACGCGCGAGCAATTCGCGGCGGTAGGGCGAGGTCGAGGCCAGCACGAGGCGCATGATTTGGTTCCACGAAGCGAGGCGAATACCATAACGTTAACGTTTTACGAACGCCAGGTTGGTACTCGGTGAATCAATTCCTGCACAGCAGCTTGCCAGGCAAGGCGCTGGCCGCCGAACGGCGCACGCTGAGCGGGCAGATCGAGGCCTCCGAATTGGCGCCTCGGCTGGCCGAAGCTCTGGCGCGCGCAGAGCCAACGGGTACGGTGACCTACGAGTTGTCGTTTGCGCCCGGACCGGATGAGGCAGTAGCCGTAACCGGTCGGCTGCAAGCCAGCCTGGAGGCCACCTGCCAGCGCTGCTTGCGGCCCTTCGTATTGAATCTGGAGGTGCCGGTTGAGGTGCTGCTGGAGGCACGGGTCGCGCCGCAGCAGGAAGATCCCGACGCGGCGTGGGATGCTGTCGAGACAGCGCCCAGCCTGGGCGAACTGATCGAAGAGGAATTGCTGCTGGCGCTGCCTTTTCTGCCGCGGCATGCGCCGCAGGAGTGCGTGGCGGCGGATGAGGTCGCGGCCTTGGCGGCGGATCCCGTGGGCGAGACGCAGCGTCCCTTTGCGGGTTTGCGTGAAGCGCTCGACGCCGCAAACCGGCGGAGTTGAGGGCTCGCGCAAAAAGCGGCTGGCGTTTACGCCGAATTCCGCTACAATAAGCGGGTTCCAAGCCCGATACGACCATGGCCGTACAGAAAACTCGTAAAACTCCTTCCAAGCGCGGTATGCGCCGCGCTCATGACGCGTTGCAGGGCCCAACCCTGTCGCGCGATGCCACCACTGGCGAGCTGCACCGTCGTCATCATGTTGGCGTTGACGGTTATTACCGTGGCCGCAAGGTGGTTGACACTACCCAGCCCGAGGATTGAGCCACGCCCGTGAATCCGCGCAGGATGCGCGGGGAGCGGATCGCGGCGTCGGGATCGTGAACGCCAGCACCTGTCTTGCCATTGATGCCATGAGCGGGGATCACGGACCGTCCGTGACCGTACCCGCGGCACTCGATGCTCTGGCGCGACACCCCGAGGCGAGCATTCTGCTCGTCGGTGATCAAAACCTGCTGGAACAGGCGCTGGCCAAGGCGCCGGGTGAGCTATGTGCGCGGATTCATATTCGCCACGCCTCCCAGGTGGTTGGCATGGACGAGTTGCCGAGGCAGGCGCTGCGCGGCAAGCGGGATTCCTCGATGCGCGTCGCCATCAACCTGGTCAAGACGGGCGAGGCTGGAGCTTGTGTGTCGGCGGGCAATACCGGTGCCCTGATGGCGATGGCGCACTACGTGCTTAAGGCGCTGCCGGGGATCGATCGACCAGCCATTTGTTCGGCTATTCCCGATCTGGTGGACAAGACCTATGTGCTGGATCTCGGCGCCAATGCCGATTGCGAGGTCGAGAATCTGGTGCAATTCGCTGCCATGGGATCGGCGTTGGTGTCCGCGCTGGACGGTAATCCGTCACCGCGGATCGGGCTGCTCAATATTGGCGAGGAACAGATCAAGGGTAACGAGCGCGTGAAGCAGGCCGCGCAGATTCTGCAGGCCTCCGATCTCAACTATACCGGTTACGTGGAAGCCCATCACCTCAGCAGAGGCGCAGTGGACGTGATCGTGACCGACGGCTTCAGCGGCAATGTGATGCTCAAGGCCATCGAAGGCACCGCGCATTACATCGGGCAGAAGATGCGCGAGGAATTTGTGCGCAACCCCTTTACGCGCCTGCAGGCACTGGCTGCACTGCCTTCGCTGTCGCGTTTACGACGCGGGCTCAACCCCCAGCGCTACAATGGCGCCAGTTTTCTCGGCTTGCGTGGCATCGTGGTGAAGAGTCATGGGGGCGCCGATCAACTGGGTTTCGAGACGGCCATACACGCGGCGTTGATCGAGGCGGAACAGGGGGTGCCGGAACTGATCAGTCGTACGCTGGCCGACAGTCTGGAGCGGGAGGTCGCTCCATGACCTATGCGCGCATCATGGGCACGGGCAGCGCTCTGCCAGAGC
>JBOHZI010000218.1:0-4570 GCA_050738295.1 Gammaproteobacteria bacterium | reverse complement strand
TCCTCATACTGGTAGACCGGGCCGGATGCGATCTGGGCTTCGTCCAGCGCGTCAAGCCAGTCTGCAGAGCTGCGAGTGAGAAAACGCTCTTCCAGGATTTTCTCAAGAGCATCACGGTTATCGGTGCGTGACACCAGCGTCAGAAAGCGCGAATCTTTTTCCAGCTCCGGCGCGCCAATGACAGCACACAATCGGCTCCACATCGCCTGGCTTGCAACGCCGATGGCGATGTATTTGCCGTCCGCACATTTCATCGCGCGATAGGGCGCGACGTTGCGGTGAGATGACCCCAGCGGGCGCGGTTTCTCGTTGAGGCCGAAATAGCGCGACGCTTCCCAGATCGACCAGGAGATGGGTACGTCGATGAGTGCGGCATCAATCTCTTGGCCTTTTCCCGATACACTTCGCCCCCACAGCGCGCCTAAGATGCCAATGGCGGCCCACATCGACGCCCCGAAATCGGCCAGCGGGTAGGATACCTTCACCGGTGGTCGTCCAGGCTCGCCGGTCACTCCCATCAGGCCGCCCATGGCCTGCGCGATGATATCGACGCCGCCACGGTTACCGTACGGCCCGTTCTGGCCGAATCCCGATATGCCGCAATAAATGATCTTCGGGTTCATTTTGGCCAGACTCGCGTAACCCAGTCCCAGCCGCTCCATCGTGCGCGGCCGCCCGCTTTGCAGAAAAATGTCCGCCTTGGAAGCCAATCGCGAAATGATTTGGGCGCCGGCCTCGCGCTTGAGATCGACGACGATGCTCTTCTTGTTGTGATTGAGCATCTGAAACGGATAGCTCACGCCTTCGATGACC
Organism: Gammaproteobacteria bacterium; assembly: GCA_050738295.1. Taxonomy (GTDB): domain Bacteria; phylum Pseudomonadota; class Gammaproteobacteria; order JAKDMP01; family JAKDMP01; genus JBAUSV01. Next base: position 3,757 of record JBOHZI010000218.1, on the reverse strand, counting down.
GGACCGGTGCCGCGAAACTCGTCGCCGCCCGGGCGTTCAACTTTGATGACGTCGGCGCCCATGCTTCCCAAAATAGTGCCGCAATAGGGGCCCGCCACATACTGACTTGCATCGATTACCCGAATACCTGCCAATGGACCTGACATTAAGACCTCCAGTGTTGGTTACATGTGCTACGTTTCGCTGTTATGCCCAAGCGGAGCGCCACCCGCCGCGCCGCTCGCTCATAAAGTCCACCAGCCAGCGCGCCGCGCCGAACAGTTGTGCGTCCTCACCGCGGCCGCTCACCATCTGAACGCCAATCGGCATCGCTTGATCGCCCCGCAGAAGCGGAACACAGAGCGTAGGCACTCTGCATAGAGTCCAAAGGGCACACGGCGCCGGATCCCCGGTGCGATCAAGACCGATAGGCGCCTCGCCACATGTGGCAGGCGTCAAGATGGCGTCATATCGTGATAGACACTCTTCGAGTTCGGTTCCGAGCCGGGTGGCATCAACGATCGCCTTCCGATATGTGTCCTTCGAGCATTGCTGTCCGCGTTCAATCATCAGCCTTATCATGGGGCTTAGCGCATCGCACGAACGCTCATATTCGGTGGCATAGTTCGTTGCCATGTCCGCCTCCATGATCGTAACCAGAAGGCGTTCTGCGTCACCAAAGCTGTCAGGCAGCGTGACTTCCTGCACCCTGTCCTCCAGCGATGCGACCATTTCGCAAAATGCTGATTGCGCCGATACGGTTACCCGGTCCCATAGCACCGTCTTGATAAAGGCAAACCGCGGGTGTGGACGCGCTGTGATTTGGTGCAGGCTCTGTACGAGGTCCTGCAGCAAGTGGCTTGAGAGCGTGTCCGGATCTTCGTCATCGGCATGAATCAGCAAGCTCGAAACAGCCGCCGCATCCTCCAGGTTGCGGGCAAACACCCCGACATGATCGAGTTGACGTGATTGACACAAAACCCCATGGCGCGAAATAGCGCCGTAGGTGGGCTTGTAGCCGTATACACCACAAAACGAGGCTGGCCTGGTGATGGACCCGTAGGTCTGGGAACCGGTTGCCAGTGGCACCATGCCAGCTGCCACAGCAGCAGCCGATCCGCTCGATGAGCCGCCAGGTGTGCGTCGTGGATCGTGAGGGTTTTGGGTTTTCCCGGGAGAGTACGATGCCAGTTCAGTGGTCACCGTTTTACCGAGGACGACCATGCCGGCGCGGCGCATCATGCCGACGACGGTGCAGTCACGGGTGGGGCGCCTGCCACAGTAGATCGATGTGCCGCGCTCTGTCGGCATGTCCTCCGTGTCGAAAATGTCCTTCACACCGACTGGAATTCCGTGAAGTAGGCTCTTGATGTCGCCGCGCTTCGCATGCTCATCCGCTGCCTGCGCTTGTTCCATGGCGCCCTCGGCATCGAGATAGGCCCACGCCTGAATTTGAGCATCGACGGCTTCGATGTGATCAAGCAACGTCCGCGTCAATACTGAAGATGTCAAATCTCCGGCGCGGATGGCTGAAGCGGCTTCTACAGCACTCAGTCGACTTATATCCATCTTGGCTGATAGTTTTTCAACGGCGTTTTCGCGACGCAGGCTGCTCGATGGCATGTGCGCTTGCACGAACGTCCCGGCGCATGGTTCACTCCAGGCATTCGGGCGCCGTTTTCAGCACCCGGCGCGCGAAATAATGGAAAGTTGCGCCGACCGCCTTCGGCTTCAGCCGGTAGTCGTGCGCTTCCTGTGCCAGTTCGGGCTTGATCGGCTTGATCGGTCCGATCGCGCGGGCAAGTATCTGCAGCCTTGCCGCGCGCTCAATGAACACCGCCATCACCGCGGCTTCTTCGGCCGTGCCGCAGGCCACGAGTTGACCATGATGCGCGAGCAGGATTGACCGCTTGTCGCCCAGCGCTGCCGAAATAATCTCGCCTTCCTCATCGCCGATCGGCACACCCGGCCATTCCGGCAGATACGCGCAATCGTTGTAGAACATTGTGTGATCCATGTGCGATACCGCCAGCTCTTCGCCGATCATCGACAGCGCCGATACGTAGGGCGGGTGCGTATGTACGATGCAGTTGACGTTGGGCCGATGGCGATAGACCCAGAGATGAAAGCGGTTTGACGGATTGGGCATGCCGTCGCCTTCGAGCACGTTCAGATCATCATCGACCAGGATGATGTTGCTGGCGCAGGCTTCGTCGAAACCGAGACCGAAAGTCAGCATGTAATAGGTATTCGGTTTCGGACCGCGCCCGGTAATCTGCCCCGCAATCGCGGATTCATGGCCTTCCCCGGCCAGGATGCGGCAGGTCAGCGCAAGTTTCTGTGGAATGCTCCAAGTCGGTGATTGCAGAAAGCGCTCCATGCGCTCCGTGGTCTGTTTGTGATAGGTGTCCTTCGGACGCGTAACCGTCTGTGACATGCTGCTCATCTCCTTGCGATAGGTTCGGCTATCAACGAAATCTCGTTACGCGAGGGCCTCCACCTTCGACGGGCGCGAGATTGCAGTCTCGGAGGCGGATGAAAGAAACATCATCGCGGCATCCACTCCGCCCGTGGCATGCGGGATAGCGGCGAGCGCGAGTCCCATCTCGATACCGGCGAGCGTGCCGCACAGCATCAGATCATTGAAGTCCCCCAGGTGCCCGATACGGAAGACACGCCCCTTGAGCTTGCCCAGCCCCGCGCCCAGCGACAGGTTGAAGCGCTCCAGCGCGAGTTTTCTGAACTGCGCCTCGTCAGGCCTTCCGGCAACAGCACTGCGGTCAGTGAATTCGAGTATTCCGCAGGATTCGCGCACAATACCTCCAGCCCCCACGCCCGCACCGCCCGGCGCGTGGCTTCGCCATGGCGGCTGTGGCGCCGGAACACGTTGGCAAGCCCTTCTTCATTGAGCATATTGAGCGCTTCACGCAGCCCGTAGAGCAGATTGGTTGCCGGCGTATACGGAAAGAAGCCGTTCTTGTTCGGGCTCAGCATCTCGTCCCAGTTCCAGTACGAGCGCGGCAGCTGTGCGCTCTTTGAAGCCACCAATGCTTTTTCGCTCACCGCATTGAAAGAAAGCCCCGGCGGCAGCATCAGCCCCTTCTGGGACCCTGCCACCGTTACATCCACTCCCCATTCGTCGTGCCGGTAGTCGATCGAGCCCAATGACGAGATGGTGTCCACCAGCAACAGCGCCGGGTGCCCGGCGCGGTCGATCGCCTTGCGCACCTCGGCAATGCGTGAGGTAACGCCGGTCGAGGTCTCGTTGTGCACCGCCATCACTGCGCGGATGGTGTGAGAAGAGTCCTTCGCAAGTTTTGCTTCGACTGCCTGCGGATCGACGCCGTGGCGCCAGTCGCCGGGCACGAACTCGACTTCAAGTCTCAGGCGCTCGGCCATGTTGCGCCACAGTGTCGCAAAATGGCCGGTCTCGAACGCCAGCACCCGATCGCCGGGCGAGAGCGTATTGGTGAGCGCCGCCTCCCACGCGCCGGTGCCCGAGGCGGGGAAGATGATTACCGGCCCGGTCGTGCCGAACACCGGCTTGAGCCCCGCCAGCACCTCCTGGCCCAGACGCTGAAACTCCGGGCCCCGGTGGTCGATCGTCGCCGCCTCGATCGCCCGCAACACCCGCCCCGGCACGTTCGTCGGTCCCGGTATCTGCAGAAAATGGCGGCCTGGCTGTCTACTCATGAAATACACCTTTCAATTGCATGCTTTATTAAACCGCGTGTATTACAAATAATATATACCATTTTTAAAAGACGAATCCTTTCCC
>JBOHZI010000217.1:0-4576 GCA_050738295.1 Gammaproteobacteria bacterium | reverse complement strand
GGGTCAGAGAGTTGGCCACGCTGTCGAGAAACGAAAGAAACAGGCATGAAGCGGTGCGTCAGCGGGTCGAATATCTGAAGAACCGGTTGCGTTATGCGAGCGCTACCGATGCAATCCCGGATCAACATTCGATCAATACGATTCCCGTGCGTGTGGATATCAATGAGGGGCTGCTCAGCAACCATGACGATTTGATCCCGGTTAACGTGTTGGCCCTGAATTATTGGGATGTTAACAAGGCCTTGTTGGCGTAGGTTGCAGCGGAACTCCGCTTGATTATGGGCGTAAACGGCTGACGGCAAGGTGCAGTCGAGGCAGGCGGTCAAGGCGGTTACTGCGAATCAGCTGGCGCAAACGCACAGTGTAGATTTCACCCAGTTGCGAATAACTGTCCAGCGTGAGAGCCAGTGCAAAGATATCCGTGTGCTTCTGCTGGTGTTGGCGTTCGCGCAGCTCGCGAAAGGCCACATAGGCGTGCCCCATATTCAGATTGTGGATGTAGTCGCGTACCGATGCACGCAGGTCGGGGTAAGTAAGTACTCGCACTGGGTGTTTGCTGTGTGCTCTGGCCTCGATACCGAGCGCCGGATTCCAGGTATGCACGCCGAACAGGTTGTTGCCGTGTAGAGCAAAGCGTGAAGTGCCCCATCCGCTTTCCTTGGCCGCCTGGGCCAAGACCAGCCCGGCGGGCACGACATTGCAGCGACGTAGCAGAGCGGCCCGCGCCACGGCCTGATCCAGCGGATCATGCACATCGTAAGCAGCAGCGATATCGAGCAGCCGCCCCGGCCACGAACCGGGTTTGGCGTGTTCGAGTGCGTGCACGACGTAGGCACGTTGGCGCCGAATCCTGTTGTTCTCTGCCAGCACCAGCGGCAATACAGCGCGCAGAAACAGGTTTTTCTTGAGGCTCGGCTCCAGTGCTTGCAATCCTGTCGGCAACCGCGTGAGCTCAAGCGCTGGCACTGCGTCTGCAGGCGGCCATGCATAACGATAGTTCTTGAATGTTGCAGCGAGCTGGTCGGTGTTTCGCGCCTGTAACGGCAGCAGATACACGGGCCACGCTACGGGCCCATGATTTGCTGACAGAGCGACGGTGAGAATGATTGCAATGGCAACCGAGACCGGTCCCGCGCCGACAATCAACGCCGGCAGCCAGCGCTGCAATCGTGCGATTCTCATGGTACCGCCAGCCGTGCTTCGTTTACGCCTGCGAGTTGGGCCAGAGCGCTTAATGCCGGTGGCAGGACAGCGGAGTCCACTCGGGTCAGATGCAGACGCAATCGAGTGGTTCCGTCCCGGTGTTCGGTATCGAGTCCGCGCAAGGCCAAACCCTGGGCTGCGAGACTGGCCACGACCGATTCGACCAGATCCGGACGCGGTTTTGCGATGACCAGAATCGTGGTTTCACCGCTGCCCCAGCTCGCATCGAGTACCTGTTGGGGCGCACGCTGGGCACTGCGGCTGAAACTGACGCAGTCGCGCCGATGCACCCGGATGCCATGGCCGCGTGTGACAAAAGCGGCGATCGCTTCGCCGGGGTGTGGGTTGCAGCAGCGGGCAAACTCGGTGGCCAGTTCCGGCATTCCGCTGACCACGGCTTGCGCCAGCGATACGGCGGCTGGCGCGCGACGCGGTTGCGGCGTTGGTCGTGGTCGGGGTTGTGCGGCAGGCGTAAGCGGCTGGGAATCGGTTCCGGTCTCGGCGTTGCGAAACCAGGCGCGCAGTTTTTGCCGCGCACGACGGGTCTGCAGATAGCCGTTTTCCGGGCGCAGCCAGTCGCGGCTGGGGCGCGGTTGAGCATGGGTGAGAATCTGTACGGTATCGCCCGTAGCGACGGGGTGGGTAAGCGGAACCATGCGCCCGTTGACACGGGCGCCCGCCGTACGGTGGCCGAGCCCGGTGTGCACGGCATAGGCAAAGTCGAGCACCGTGGCGCCCAGCGGTAGATCCACCACACGGCCGCGCGGCGTCAGCACGTAGGTCCGTTCCGTGGCGAGTTCCGCGGTCACCTGGCTCACGAATCCCGGATCCTGCCCCTCCGCATCCTGTTCGCTGCTTAGAATCTGGCGCATCCAGGCGATGTGTTCGTTCAGTGCGCCTTCCGGTGCATCGCTTTCCTTGTAGCGCCAGTGGGCCGCCACGCCGAGTTCGGCATCCCGGTGCATGGTCCGGGTCCGAATTTGCACTTCCAGTGCGCGGCCCTGCTCATCGAGTATGGCGGTATGCAGCGAGCGGTAGAAGTTGCCCTTGGGTGCGGCAATGTAGTCGTCGAACTCCGTGGCGATATGGCGCCAGCGGCCGTGCACGGCGCCGAGTGCCGCATAACACGCCGCCACATCGTCAACGATGATACGCAGCGCCATCAGATCGTAGAGTTCGTCGAGCGCCACGTCCTTGCGCTGCATCTTGCGCCAGATGCTGTAGATGTGTTTCGGTCGGCCGCTGATTTCGGCTTGAATTCCGGCGTCGGTCAGCGTGTCCTGCAAGTCCCGTGAAGTTTGGATCAGACGCTGCTCACGTTCGTCGCGACGTTCGGCCAGACCGCGGGCGATCCGGACGTATTGCTCTGGTTCGGCGAGGCGCAATGCCAGGTCTTCCAGCGGCCATTTGAGTTGCCAGATGCCGAGACGGTTGGCGAGGGGCGCGTACAGGGTGAAGATGGCGTGTGCCGCCTCGCGTTGTTCGTCGGCAGAGGCGTTCTTGAGCCCTTCGGCGCGCGCCAGTTGCTGCGCGAGCACCAGCGGCACGATACGAATGTCGCGAATCAGGCCCAGGAACAACTGGCGCAAATTTTCGGCTTGCACCGGTTCGTCCGCGCGCATGGCTTCGGGGGCGGCCAGCCGTGGGTCGGGTAGCTCTGCAGCGTGACGAACCAGCTCGAAATGGGGGCCGAGCGCCTCGCGGGCGGCGTGTTCGCTCAGTGCGCCGGCGCTGAGCAATGGCACGGCGGCCGCTGCAATGGTCCACGGCGCGGACAGTTCCAGCGGGTCCAGCGCTCGTGACGCACGGCGCGCCAGCGCACACAGCTCGGGGCTGGCTTTCCTTGCCTGGAGGATCAATGCCTCCACGCTGCCGGACTCTTCGCGCTGCGTCATGGTGTCGGGGCCGATTTGGCGTCAAAAGTTAACGAACCAGTATGATATAGGCTAGTTTGTTAGTTGATTAGAGGAAGGACGTGATGAATCGACGTGGCTGGATAGTAGCCGCTGTGCTGAGCCTGGCCCCCATCACCGCATTGGCGCAGGGGAGCGGGCTGGATGTCAATATCAGTAATCATTCCGTACGGGCTGCCTACGATACCGAGCTGACCCTCTCGGGCCTGGATCTGTCGTTTGAGGGGCTGCACAACAGGGACAACGGTGACTTTGCCAGCGCCGGGCTCGGCCTGCGCGCCAACGCCAACCCCGGGGGTTCGCCGGTCTATGCCACGGTCGGAGTCAAGGCGCTGTGGATTAATCCCTCCTACCCCGGTGTTTCGCAAGGTACCGCATTGGCCCTGGGTGGCGGGATCGACTTTGTTTTGCCACAGTACAACCGTATTGCCTTTGGCGGGTATGTGTACTGGGCACCGAGCGTAACGAGTTTCGGCCAGACCCGACGCTTTCTCGAGGAAGAAGTACGAGCGGGCTATCGGATACTGCCGAATGGCACCGTGTATCTGGGTTATCGACATGTCACGGCCCGCTTCCAGAATACGGACAGCCTGGTGATCGATAACGGCATCAATCTCGGCTTTTCCTTGCGATTTTGAGTTCATTGCAAATGAACGACGAATGATGCCGTCCAGATGCGCGAAAGACCCGCCCCCTTCGGGCTTTTGGGGACAAACGCGATCCGTGTATGAATAGATCAGAGGTTCCTTATGTCAGGACATAGTAAATGGGCCAACATACAGCACCGCAAAACGGCCCAGGATGCAAAACGGGGGCGGGTCTTTACCCGCCTGGTGCGCGAAGTCAGCACGGCGGTAAGAGTCGCGGGATCGGATCCGGCGTCCAACCCGAGATTGCGCCTGGCGCTGGACAAGGCCAATGCCGCCAACGTGCCCAAGGACAATCTCGACCGCGCGATCAAGCGCGCGGCGGGGGACGCCGAAGGCCAGGTGATGGAGGAAGTGACCTACGAAGGCTATGGCGTGGGTGGCGTGGCTGTTCTGGTCGAGTGCATAACGGACAATCGCAACCGCACCGTAGCCGAAGTGCGCCACGCCTTTAGCAAGCACGGTGGCAATCTGGGTGCTGATGGTTCGGTGGCTTATCTGTTCAATCGCGTGGGCCAGATCGGACTGAATGCCGACAACGACGAGGAGCGTGTTATCGAGATCGCGCTGGAGACCGGCGCCGAGGATGTGGTGCGTGACGACGAGGGCAACTTCGAGATCATTACCGACCCCAACGATTTCGAAGCAGTGCGTGATGCATTGCGCACAGCGGGTTTCAAGCTGCAAGAGCCGCAGGTCACGATGCGCCCAGCTACTTCAGTGGAACTGGATGCCGATGCGGCGGAAAGCGTGCTCAAGTTGCTGGATGCACTGGAGGATCTGGACGACACGCAGCAGGTGTATGCCAATGCG
>JBOHZI010000216.1:0-4584 GCA_050738295.1 Gammaproteobacteria bacterium | reverse complement strand
GCGTGAACCGCCCTCGGCGCATGACGGACAACGCACACATGGAGTCGTGGAACAAGACCCTGAAGTCGGACATGTACCATCGTAGAGACTTCAATAGCGAACCCACGCTGCGCTCGGCCCTAAGCAGCTACATCGACTTTTATAATACGCACAGATTACACTCAGCACTCGGCTACCGGTCTCCCATCGAGTTCGAGGCCCAATGTGCGTAACCCGCAGTGTCCACTTTTGCGTAGGAACTCTCCGCGCTGACGCGCGCCGCTTAATTCAAGCGTTGGGCGGCGGAGGTATACGGCCGACTGTTGAGCGGATGCAGTCGTGACGATGGTCAGTATCGTCATCTGATATCAGCATCTATCTTCTCCGCGTCAGCCACATAGACTTATAGGATCACTGCAATTTCTAGGAGATGTCGGTATGAAACAATTTGGCATGTTGTTGGCGCCCGTTATCGCGACCGTCGCACTAGCGGCTTCGGCCAACGCCTCATCGGTTACGCAACAGTCTGGCGGTGCCCTCACGCCGCACGTAATTCCATTCAAGTTAAAGGACAACGTGATAAAGCTTCAAGCCACCGTTGACGGCAAAAAGGTTACCGCTGTCCTGGACAGTGGCAGCGGAGGCGTAATCGTGAGCAAAGCACTTGCAGCCAAACTAGGGTTGCAGCTCCACGTCAACCCCTCTATACAAGCTGGGGGCGGGGGTACGAAGAAACAAACCATCTTCCCCATCAAACTTCACGACGTCCAATTTGGACCGCTTGACCTCCACAATGTCTCGGGTTACGCGATAAACATGCATCCACTCTCCGAGTCATCCGGTTTTAAAATTGATGCCCTTCTTGGTTATCCTTTTTTTCAAAATCATGCTATACGCATAAATTATCCGAAACGGACTGTTACGATCTATCCCACGGGTAAGACCCCCACTTGCGCGAATCCTATTCCGATAAAAATAATCTACCACGTGCCAGTTGTAACGACTAAAATCGTGGCAAGAACTGGGGCTAAAGCGCAAACCTATCAGCTGATAGTAGACCTTGGTAGCCGACACTATAGCTATCTCGGGGCAGCATTCCTCAAGACCAAAACTGGAAAAGCGCTGTTTACCCGAGGGCATCCGAAGCAGGTTGGTGTCGGCACGGGTGGAGTGATGAAAGGGGTAGCCGCGAAACTGGCTCAGTTGTACATCGGAAATCAGCATTTCCATGACGTTAACTTCGCATTAACGAGAAGCGCAAAAGTATTCAATTCGCAGAAGCTGAACGGTTCGTTGGGTGTGCCTCTTTGGAAGGACGGCATAATTACCTTTAACTATCCGGATAAGACTTTATGCATCGACACGCCACATGAGTGAGCAGGCTGCCCAACAATTTGGTCAACCGGACGCAAATCTCGCTACGCGGTCCTTGCGCCGGTTACCTCAAGCGTTAGATCGCAGGAGAAGCGTATGAAACGTACATGGACAATTATTGGGGTTGCCAATGTTGCGCGCAGCTTCAAATGGTATCAGTCGCTGTTTGGTCAACCGGCAACGCATCCTGCACATGACTACTGGGGGCAAATTCTCGACACGGATGGAACGGTTCTGCTGTGTCTCCACGAGTGGGGATCGCACGATCATCCGTCGTTGACCAGTGCCGAGCACTCGGAACCCGGTAACGGGCTGCTCCTGTTCTTCCGAGTGGATGATTTTGACGCGGCGCTGCCTCGGGCCCGGGCGCTCGTCGCCAAACTCGAAGAAGAGCCGAACATAAACCCCAACACCGGCACCAGAGAGTTTGCGCTCCGTGATCCCGACGGGTATTACGTCATGATCAGCGCACTCGATGCGGACTAACAACTCATCCAGGCATTCGCCCAAGTGGGACTTTGATGTCCGGGCTCAGCCGCCGATGGCGCGACCGATGAAGAAAGTCACGGCGCCGGCGGCGGCGCCGATCAGGAGCATGCGCAGGGCGCTGTAGAGTGCGGAGCGCCCGGTAAACAAGCTGGTCGTCAGCCCCGCTGCCACCAGCCCGGCTGCGGCTACCGCGAGCATGGCGATCAGGGCCGCCCGGCCTGTGGCGAAGAAGAAGGGAATCAGCGGCAGCACGGCGCCTAGGGCAAAAGAAACAAATGAGGCAAAGGCGGCGCGCCACGGCGAGCCCAGTGCGTCGGGGTCGAGCCCGAGTTCCTCGCGGGCGAGCGCATCAAGCGCCTGTTCGGGCTGGGCGATGGTGTCGTCGGCGAGTTGTTTGGCGGCGGTCGGCTCCATGCCGCGCGCGGCGTAGATCATGGCGAGTTCCGCGGCTTCCTCTTCTGGATAGACTTCGAGTTCCTCACGTTCAAGGCCGATCTGGTATTCGAACATCTCGCGTTGTGAGCGCATCGAGACGTATTCGCCGGCGGCCATCGAGGCGGCGCCTGCGATCAACCCAGCCACCCCGGCAAGCACAATCACCGCGCGGTTCATGCCGGCGCCGAACAGGCCGAGCAACAGGCTGGTGTTGGAGATCAGACCGTCGTTGACGCCGAAAATGGCGGCGCGCAGCCCGCCGCCGCGTTCCAGACGGTGATGGAAACTTTCCGGTGCGCCGGCGCGTGCAGGCTGGGGGTGACTCGAAGGCGCGTTGGCATTGCTGTAAATGGACAAACCACGCAGCTTCATCGCCGCAAGCATGCTTTTGAGCTGGGCCGGCGGCAGCCGTCGGATCAGGGCCGCGACAATGTGCGCACGCAGGGTCGGACGGAACGGCGGCACTGTGGAGTCTGTGGCCTCGATGCGTCGCTCCCAGGCGACGGCCTGGCGCTCGGCCGCGATGGCGAGGTCGTTGAACAGGCGGGCGCGGTTGGGGTTTGACGCTTCGCGCTCTGCCAGTATTCGGTACAGCCAGGCCGACTGTTTCTCTTCGTGCCAACCTGTCAGCTCGGTGCTTCTTTTCACTCGTTTGCGACGCCGTGTGGCACGTGACCGGTGGCGACCAGGCTCGAGGCGCCTTCGCAGTGGCGGCGTTGGTCGTCGAAAAAGATGTCGGCGCCGAAGGTTTTCAGGAACGGCGCCTTGTCCAGTCCACCGAGAAACAGCGCTTCGTCGATGCGCACGTTCCAGGCGCGCAGGGTGCGGATGGCACGCTCGTGCGCGGGTGCCGAGCGCGCGGTCACCAGCGCAGTGCGAATCGGAGAATCCTTGATCGGGTAATCGGCTTGTATACGGTGCAGGGCGGCGAGGAAATTCTTGAACGGTCCGCCCGCCAGTGGTTCGCGCGCAGCGCGGCGCTCGTTTTCGGTGAAGGCTTCCAGCCCGCCTTCGCGAAAGATGCGTTCGGCTTCGTCGGAAAACAGTACGGCATCACCGTCGAAGGCGATACGCAGTTGTTCGCCGGGCGCGGGATCGACGCGCCGCGGAATAATAGTGGCAGCGGCGGTCTGGGCTTCGAGAGCGCGCGCAACATCGGCCGGGTCGGCGGAGAGAAACAGATTCGCCGCGAAGGGGCTGACGTAATGGTAAGGCGAGCGGCCGTTGGTGAACGCTGCCTGGGTGATGTCGAGCCCGTGATGTTCGATCGCACGGAAAATTCGCAAGCCCGTGTCCGCGCTGTTGTGCGAGAGCAGAATCACATTAACGCGTCGATGTTCGCCGTCGTTGAGACGCAATAATTTTTGCACCAGCGCGAAGGCGACACCCGGTTCCAGCAACTCGTCTTCGTGCTCGATCTGATAACGAGCATAGGCCTCCAGCCCCTGCTCGGTGAAGATGCGGTGGCTCGCCTCCAGATCGAACAGCGCACGCGAGGAAATGGCAACGGTGAGCGCGGTTTGCGTGTGTGCTGCGGGCGAGGTCGCGGCAGCCTTCATTTTTCGCTCATCAGGACTTGTAGAATTCCGCAACGAAGCCGGCACTTGCATTCGACGCGCCCATATAGATGTAGGTTCCCGAGGCATTGTCGAACAGGTCCCCCAGATCGGCCGTATCGGTGAAGCCGAGCCCGGTAACCGTGCCTGCGCACACCGAATTGCCGCTACTGGTGGCGTTGAGCTGGAGCAGATTGTAGCCGGAGATCACGCTCAGCGTGCCGCTGCCCGAGCAACTGAGGCCGTCGTTGAAATTGAAGCTGCCGTCGGCGTTGAGGGTGAGGCTGATGGCAATGGAGTTGCTACCCCAGTAATACCCCTGGTACGTGCCGGCCAGGTCCGCGAGCGAGGGCGCCGGCGTGGACAGATTATTGTACGTGAGCGTAAAGCTGCCGCCACCGGTATCGCCGCTGAGAACGCCGCTGATGTCAGTCACGATGTCATTACTGGCATTGGCCTGGCCGGACAGGGTGAAATTGCGCTGGGTATCCCCGTTGCTGAAATCTTCGTCGAACGGCGGGTAGGCGACAACGCTGCCGCTCAAATCGCCATTGGTAATATCGTTCGGCATGAGGTAGAGATCGCCGTCGGTGTCGCCGAAATAAGCGTATTGGTTGGGTAGAATGGCACCGTAAATCGGCAGCGGATTCGAACCGTCATTGGGGGTGTAGAACCCGAAATACACGCCTTCCGCGGTGGTCGTGGTGTTGAAAAATTTGCAGCCGCCGAGCAGCGTTGCACCCACCAGGGC
>JBOHZI010000215.1:0-4587 GCA_050738295.1 Gammaproteobacteria bacterium | reverse complement strand
CACGGTCACAGCAATTTCACTGTTTGGTTCATCAAGGTTCCGCATTGTAATGGCGGACGGCGCAAACGATGCACTGCACGTGTTCGCAAGCAGTCCCCTATTTCCGAGAGACGGCGCATTTCTCCACGCGAATCCGGTCTGATCGGGAGTTCACGTCTGCCGAGCCTCAGAACACCGGCTGCATCACCCGCAGCAGCGGCCTCCCATTAACGTTCTCCAGTGGTAGATAGACCTGGTGCGTACTGGGATCCACGGCGATGGTGTGCGCCTTTGCGGCGATGTGAGTGTCCCGGATCTTCCGAACCGCCATTCCGGCGACCCCGATAACCGTTACCACGCCGCTCTCGCTGGCGACGTAGAGCAGCGACAGACCGGGATCAAACGCCAGTACATCAGGAGTGTCGCCCACCGGCTTCATTGCCAGAACACGCTTGCTTTGCATATCGAGAACCAGCAGTTTTGCGTTGCCTTCGCAGGCAACGAAAGCCAGCCTTCCGTTCGGTTCAATAAGGAGGCCATGATTATGATCGGCACCCGGCAAGCGGTGGCGGGCCACAATCCGATCTGTGACGGGATTGATTTCCACCAGGTCGCCTCGCGTCTGCACATTCACGAAAATGTGGCCCGAGGCCCGATCGTACTGAGTGTTGCCCGCCTCGCCGCCCAGCGGAATTGTGGCGACGCGCTGGTTGCTCCGGACGTCGATTACGGTTTCCGTGCCGCCCGCCTCGTCTGACACGTAGAGTTTGTGCGCTGATGGGACATAGGCCATGCCGTCGGGGTAATCTCCGCCGGGGATGGCAGCCACCACTTTGCGGGTAGCTTCGTCGATCGCCACGACTTCATTGCGCCCGGTGGCAGACGCGTAGACCCGGTCCAGCGAAGGGATCGCAAGTACTCCATGAACCTTGCTCACGCCGGGTATGTCGGCCACGACCTTCCGTGTCCGGGTGTTGAACACAACGATGGAACTGTCACCCAGGTGCGCAATAAACAAAAGGTGCCTCGCCTCATCAAAGCTCTGGTAATCGAAGCGAGTGGCGCGGCCGGGAAGTGAAATGCTCGCCGCTGTACGAAGCCGGAAGGTTCCGGTTGCGATCGGCGCTGCGTCAGCGATGAACGACAAACCGACCAAAACGACGAAAATGAACGTTGAAGCGACGCCGACTGACCTCGCCGCTGCGTGGGAAAAGCTTGGCATAGTGCCTCCTTCATCCGGAGAGATTCCATTGTGTCTTGACTCGGCCGGCACAAGAGATAATACTGTAACCACGGTTACTTTTATAGATACCGTGGCTACGCATTCCAATCCGCCCTCAATGCCGCAACGCTCGAGCGCAAGCGCCGCGCCGCCGATCGTAAGTGCCGCCGCTGACGGTCCGATCTACACCCTGTGGCAGTTGGTCCTGTACGTCCTCAAGCTGGGCACGATCGGCTTTGGCGGACCGGTCGCGCTCGTCGGCTACATGTATCGCGATCTGGTCGAAAGTCGTAAATGGCTATCCGATGCCGACTACAAGGAAGGGCTGGCCCTAGCACAGCTTGCACCCGGGCCACTCGCCGCACAGCTCGCAATCTATCTCGGGTATGTCCACTATCGCATACTCGGCGCGACGCTGGTGGGCGTTGCCTTTGTCGTTCCCTCTTTCCTGATGGTGCTGGCCCTCGGCTGGGCCTATGTGGCCTACGGCGGCCTCACCTGGATGCAGGCAGTGTTCTACGGCGTGGGCGCCGCGGTGATCGGGATTATTGCGATCAGCGCTTATAAGCTCACCACCAGGAATATCGGCAAAGACAAACTGTTGTGGGCTATTTACCTGATCAGCGCCACCATCACCGCCATCACCGAATCCGAGAGCGTCTGGATTTTTCTCGGCGCGGGCCTGCTGGTGTGGTTGATCAGGGCTCCGCCGAAAGCGTTATTCGGAAGAGGACATATGATCAGCCTAGCGCTGCTCCCCGCCCAACTGCCAATTGCCGCAACCATAACTTCCGCAACCGATTGGTCCCAGCTTCTTCAGATTGTTGTATTTTTCGGTGAGGCTGGCGCGTTCGTTTTCGGCAGCGGGCTCGCCATCGTTCCTTTCCTCTACGGCGGCGTCGTAAACGGACACCATTGGCTGAATGACCGGCAATTCATCGATGCGGTTGCAGTCGCGATGATCACCCCCGGCCCGGTGGTAATAACCGTCGGGTTTATCGGCTACCTGATTGCCGGAGTGACGGGGGCCACAGTGGCGGCACTGGCCACTTTCCTTCCCTGCTATCTGTTCACGATCATCCCGGCGCCGTATTTCAAGAAGTATGGCAAGCGGCCGGGCATCGTTGCCTTGGTGGACGGTGTAACAGCGGCCGCCATTGGCACGATCACCGGCGCGGTGATCGTGCTGGGCAAGCGCTCGGTTATCGACCTGCCGACTGCCGTAATCGCGGTGGTCACACTCGGATTGATCTGGAAGTTCAGGAAACTCCCTGAGCCCATCATTGTTGCAGCCGCAGCGCTGGCGGGATTTATCGTTTATCCACTGATGAAGCCCTGACGGTATGGCCCAACCGGTGCAATCATGGTTACTGTTGGCTTATAAGGTGCCGCGCGATCCGACCGCCAATCGGGTATCTGTCTGGCGCAAACTGAAGCGACTCGGTGCCGTGCTGCTCAACGACGCCGCCTGGGTGCTACCGGCCACTCCAAAAACGGCGGAGCAGTTCCAGTGGCTGGCGATGGAGATCAAGGAACTGGGCGGAGAATACACGTTGTGGGAGGCTAAACTTCTCCTCGATGGGCACGGGCAGGACCTGATGGAACGCTTTGACGCACAAGTGGAAGCGCCTTATCGCAAGATTCTCACCGAACTTAAGCGAAAGAAGGCCGATCTGGCGGTGCTATCTCGCCGCTATCAGCAGGTCCGGGCGCAGGATTACTTTCATAGCGAGCTCGGAAGACGCGTGTTCGAGACACTGACATCCGCAAGAGAGGCGGCGCTGAAATGAAATGGGTGACGTGGGAAGACGTGGGCATCGACCGGATGGGCTGCGCCTGGCTCATCCGCAAGCACATCGATCCGCAGGCGGAATTCCTCTTCGTCTCGCGCGGCTGCAGCCCGCTGCCGAAGGGGGCGGAGCCATTCGACATCCCGGGCGTGCGGCTGTCTCACCATGGCGGCCACTGCTCCTTCCATACCATGCTGCGCGAATACGAATTGGATGACCCCGTGCTCGTGCGTATCGCCCGCGTCATCGACGAGGCCGACACCATCCAGGAGATGATGCTGGAACCGGCTTCCCCCGGACTCGATCTAATCTGCCGGGGGACCCGCCTCACCAGCGGTGACGACCATGTTGCGCTGGACCGCAGCGCGCTCCTGTATGACGCATTGTACGCCGAGCTGAAAAGCGAAGCAGACTCGGAAGGCAAGTAGATGCAACAGGTTGCGACAGTCTACAACGAGGCGCATGCCTGTCATGATGCACCCAAGGCAAGCGAACGTTGACACCGCATGAAATACCTGTCTAATCGCGGCGTGCTCGCCGCCCTCGGCGCAGCGGCACTGTTCGGCGCCGGAACCCCGCTGGCGAAACTCCTGCTGGGCTCCGTCGATCCCTGGCTGCTGGCGGCCCTGCTCTATCTCGGATCGGGAGCGGGACTGACGCTGATGCGGTTGTTCCAGCGTGCGCCTTCAGTGCGTCCGGCAGGACACGAGTGGGGCTGGCTCGCGGGTGCGATCGTTGCCGGCGGCATCGTCGGCCCGGTGCTGCTGATGTTCGGACTGTCGGCGATGCCCGCCTCCGGCGCCTCGCTGCTGCTGAATGCAGAAGGCGTGTTCACCGCGTTACTGGCGTGGTTTGTATTCCGCGAAAATTTCGATCGCCGCATCGCACTGGGCATGGCGGCGATCGCGGCGGGAGCCGTGGTGCTTGCCTGGTCCGACGAAGCGCGCTTCGGCGATCTGCGGCCATCGCTCGCCGTCCTGGGTGCATGCCTGGCATGGGCAATAGACAACAACCTGACGCGCAAAGTAGCGCTTGCCGATGCAACCTGGATCGCCGCCTGTAAGGGTTGGGCGGCCGGCGCCGTCAATTTCGCCATTGCGACGACGGTCTTCAACCACTGGCCGGCGTGGCAGACTGCATTGGCCGCCGGCGGAGTCGGCTGGCTCGCCTACGGAGTCAGCCTTTCACTTTTTGTCGTGGCCCTGCGCCATCTCGGCACCGCGCGCACCGGCGCCTATTTTTCGGTGGCGCCTTTCGTCGGCGCGCTGATCGCCGTTGCGCTGCTCGGCGAGCCGGTCACACTACGCCTGGCGGTTGCCGGCGCGCTGATGGCGTTGGGTGTATGGCTGCATCTGACCGAACGGCATGAACACGAACACACCCATGAAGCACTGTTCCATACGCACGAGCATGTGCATGACGAACATCACCGGCATACGCACGATTTTCCGATCGAAACCGGAACCCGTCATACGCATGCGCATTGGCACGAGCCGATCACGCATACGCATCCGCACTTCCCGGATGCGCATCACCGACACTCGCACCAATAGGTTTTGAAGATGTAAAGCACTCCAGGCTTCTCGGAGCGGTTCA
>JBOHZI010000214.1:0-4613 GCA_050738295.1 Gammaproteobacteria bacterium | reverse complement strand
GCGTTGGCGTCCAGTATGCGCCGTCTCTGCCCGACAACTATTTTTTCTACGGCGGACAATATTACGTTTTCTCCAACGGCGGATGGTACGCGAGCCGTTATTACAACGGCCCGTGGATTGTGGTGGCACCGGCCTATGTACCGCGGTCGATTCTGGCCGTCCCCATTCGCTATTACCATCGACGCCCGCGCGAATGGTCGAACTGGCACCGTGACGGGCCGCCGCATTGGGCACCGGCATGGGGCCGCCGTGCGCCAGCTCACTACAGCCATCCGCATCACGAAGTGCATCGTGCACAGCCGCTGGGGCGCCAGCCCGTCCATCGTGACAATCATGGGCACGGAAATCAGGGGCAGCAAAATCATGGCGACCATGGCGACCATGGCGACCATGGCGGCCATGGCGACCAGGGAAACCACGGTGGCCAGGGATTCAATGATCACCGGTAGTGTCCGACGAATCATCTGAAATCGTTCGTGAGCGTCACTGCGCCACGAACGATTTTTTTCGCGGTTACCGATGAATCGGACGTGATTCGGCGGCGCGCCGATGCCGGTGGCCGCCGCTATTTCTTCACGTGCGGTGTCGATGGATGCGCGGGCAGCTTTCCGGTGTCCAGCACGAGATAGTAATCGACCAGCGAGAAAAAACGATTGTAAAACTGGCCGGCCGGAATCGTCTGGCTCGCGATCTTGACCAGCGAATCTTCATTGGTACCAAATGGCAGCGAAATGGCGCCCAGCGCACCGACGCCGACACTGGCGGCGCTGCTGCTTTTCTTGATGATGTAGCGATCTTGCAGCGCACTCGCGAACGCAGTGGATTCTGTGCCGCCGGGCCCATTGGGCGCACACACGATGTGAAATTCGATTTCCATGTGCGTCTTTTCGCTCTGCTGGAAGCTCTTGGTCGCATCCACCGCGGCTGCCTGTGACTTGTCGATCACATACCCCTGGCTCAGCAGCGCGCGACGCGCCGCTTCGCAGGTATTTGCGGCCGACGCGGAATAGTCGTGCGCGTACTGGCTGACGTCGCTGAATTTTTCCTGCTGGTAAATAGTCGGTGCGTCGCTTGCGCAGCCGGAAAGCACACCGGCGAGCATTGCGGCGGGAAGGGCGCGCGGAAGACGATTCGGGTAAGACATGAAAGGGATATCCTTCGATACGATCAAAAAAGTTGTTGGCCTCCTTTCTCCTCACGCAAACGTGATTGCGCCCCTTAAAGGTCGGATTGGACACTGTGCCCGGCGGTTTGTTGCACGAAATCCGCGCCGGCAGGTGCATGATGGCGGGCAGCCATCCGCAAAATATACCCGCATTCCGCGTCGGGGCGGAAGCGGAATATGAGCCGTCGGCACATCAGCCGCGGCCCGTGTATCGATACCTCGTGCGGAATGCCGTGCGGCTGACCGTTCCGCCGAACGGAAGCTTTATGGCCCGGGAATCGTGAAGCGGATTTTATAAAAAACGAAAGTGATCATGGCAGTGAATCGGGTCTTGGACGAATATCGCAGCGGCAGTCTGATTAGTAAGGTTCCGCAGGTTACGCTGGCATTCTGGATCATCAAGATCCTCGTCACGACGGTCGGCGAGACGGGCGGCGACGCTGTTTCGATGACGTTGAACCTCGGCTACGCCGTTGCCAGCCTGATTTTCCTGGCGTTCTTTTGCGTCACGCTCGCCACGCAGATCGCGTCGAAGCGGTATCACCCTTTCGCTTACTGGGCGGTGGTGGTCGCAACGACGACGGTTGGCACGACGATGTCGGACTATCTGGACCGCACCGTCGGACTCGGTTACGTGAAATCATCGATCATACTGTTTTGCGGCGTCCTTGCTGTGCTTCTCATTTGGCGTCTTGTCACGGGGCAGATCAAATTCGAGAACATC
The DNA here is from genome assembly GCA_050738295.1 of Gammaproteobacteria bacterium. Lineage (GTDB taxonomy): Bacteria > Pseudomonadota > Gammaproteobacteria > JAKDMP01 > JAKDMP01 > JBAUSV01. Next base: position 2,724 of record JBOHZI010000214.1, on the reverse strand, counting down.
ACGACGACCACCGAAGAAATTTTCTACTGGCTGACGATCCTGGTATCCAACACGCTTGGCACCGCGCTCGGCGATTTCACCGCGACCACCGCGGGTCTCGGATTCGAGCGGGGGGCACTCGTGTTTGCCGGTCTGATCGCCGTGGTGGCCGCAGCGCACTTCTGGTTGAAGAAGATTCCATCCAGCCTGCTGTTCTGGGCCGCGTATGTTCTGACACGGCCACTTGGCGCAACACTCGGTGATACGTTGACCAAGCCTCACGCGCAAGGCGGTCTCGCTTTGGGACGCATCACTTCTTCGGGTGTCATCATCGTGCTGATGGTGGTCGGGATACTGCTGATGTCGGGAAAAGCCGAGCATTCGTCGGGCTCATAGGGGAAACGCGGGGACGAACTTGCCGGCGTAATTGTTTCGATCAGGCCGAGCCGAGCGTACCGCTCGGTAGAGGTACTGGCGATCGGGATGCGGCAATTCTTTCGTACAGACACAAACGCTGTGCGTTCGTCATGCGCCAGTGATTGTGCGATACGTGCTGTAAACCTGCACTGCCTCACAACATCGATTTGCCCTGTTCAAGCACCTTGTCGCAGATCTGTTTCGTAACCCGCTGCTTCAGGCCGCCGCCGCTCAGATCCAATTGCTTGCCGTTGCTGCTGCTCAGGATGCCTTTGGCGCCGTCGGCGTAACCACTGTCAGACGATGGCTTGCCCGACAGCTTGCTCATCAGCGAGTCCTTGACCGATGACACTCCGTTGCCGCTGAGGTAGTTGTTCTTGACGCAGAATTCCAGCAGGCCGGCGACATTGCCGAGGCTGCCGGAAGTCGTTGATTGTCCCGATAGCATGCCGCCCAGGTTGCCGAGTCCGCCGGACGAGCCGCCTTCATGTTTCAGCAGATCGCCAAGCTGTGCGTGAGCGACCGGAAAAGACAACAACGCGGCGGCCAGAATTCCGGCCGCGGGGACGCAAAAGATGCGTGTTCTCATGTTCGAACTCCTTGTGTCGGCTGGAAGTGGGGGTTCACTATAACGCTTTTTCGGGCGCATGACCGATGGTCTGCAACCCAATGGGCGGCTATGCGCCCAGCAGCCTGCGCGCTAGCAAGGATTGCATATCGCGCCGACCGTCGGCAATCAGGTAGATGACCACGCGGCGGCCGGTGACGCGGTAGATCATGCGGTAGGGCCGGAACAAGGTTTGCCGGTACTCCCTGATGCCAAGCGCGGCCAGTTCTTTCGGATAACTGCCGCGTTCGGGAAACCTCGACAGGCTTTCCACGGCTTTCATCAACCGATCCAGCACGCGATCGGCATTGGCAACGCAGTCGAATTCTGCGATGTAGCCGTTGAGCAGCTCCAGATCCTGTTCAGCACCTTCGGTGAGCAGAACTTCGAAGTTGACGGGCTTGCCTGCCATCAGCCGGTTCTGCGCTTGGCGCGCAGGCGAGCCACAACGTCGGCAACCGGCTTGACTTTGCCGGCGGTCATCTCCTGATTGCCCAGCGCCAGAACCTTCAGCAACGCCAGCGTTTCCTGGGTCTCCTCGAACGAGGCGACGTCCTGCAGGACCGCCTTGGCTTCACCGTTCTGGGTGATGACCAAAGGCTCGCGCTGCTCGGCGAGGTGCGTTAGAACCTCGGCGGCATTGGCTTTGAGGTAGCTGATCGGTTTGACTTGGGTTGAGTAGCGCACGGCTGTCTCCGGACGTCAAACAGGACCTAATATAGTCCTTTTATGGTCCTATATCAAAGGTGGAAAACTTTGCGGACTACTTACGGTATTCATGTGTGATCCAATGGCCTGATCGCCGTTATTTGCCATCAGCATATCCGGCTGAATGCCGGATCGCGGGAAGGATACCGGGGTGTGCTGCCGATGCACTCCGGCGAACTCAAAAAGGGGTTGGTCGAAGCCATCAAGAAGCAGCTTGGACTCAAGGAGTAACGTAGATGGTCAATCTCGATTATCCCGTGCGACTGGAAGCGGCAGAGGAAGACGGATTCGTGGTGAGCTTCCCGGACGTTCCGGAGGCCCGTACTCAAGGCGACGACAAGGCCGAAGCGCTTCTGCGCGCGGCGGATGCGTTGGAGACCGCGCTGGAATTCTATACCGACGCCGGCGAGGATCTCCCACGTCCGAGCCGCCCAAAGCGGGGACAGCGTACGGTACGGCCGTGCGCACAGGCTGCTATCAAACTCTCCATCTACCAGACGATGCGCGATGAAGGTGTGCGCAAATCGGAGCTAGCGCGGCGCCTTGGGTGGCATATGCCGCAGGTGGACAGGCTTCTCGATTTACATCACGCATCCCGCCTTGAACATGCTGAGGCGGCGTTGGCGCGCTCGGGCGGGAACTCTCTGTGCGGATCGAAATGCATGGCTGAGGTGGCCAACCGAGCGGCAACGCATTTGAAACGGTTTTTAAGCTTTGCCCAAGCCGACAACACGAAGGGAAACGGGAAACGGAAAACGAAAAAGCCCATGCGAATCATGGGATTTGAGTGGTCCAGAGTGGTCTGGACCAAAACTAGAAATGGTGGAGGCGGCGGGAATCGAACCCGCGTCCAGAAGTCCTCTACAGTCGGGACTACATGCTTAGTGCGTCAACTTTTGTCTTACCCGTCGACCGCCGACGAACAGGCTGACGACCGGCCAGTCACCTTGGTTTTAATGCACGTTCAAGTGACCCGAACGTGCACGATCGCATCAAATTACCTTGCTGTGGTT
>JBOHZI010000213.1:0-4618 GCA_050738295.1 Gammaproteobacteria bacterium | reverse complement strand
CCTCAAACCCACTCTCTCGCGCGGCGAAATTCAGTGCATCGGCGCCACCACCCCCGGCGAGTACCGCAAAAGCATCGAGAAAGATCGCTCCCTCGAGCGCCGCTTCCAATCCGTCAAGGTGCAGCCGCCCAACGAAGAAGAAGCCGTCCAGGTGCTCACCGGCATCAAGGACCGCTACGAAAAATTCCACGCCGTCAGCTATACCGAAGAGGCGCTCCGCTACGCCGTCTACCACTCCAGCCGTTACATCCCCGATCGCTTCCTGCCCGACAAGGCCATCGACCTGCTCGATGAAGCCGGGGCACGCGTCAAGCTGCGCCAGACCAGCGTGCCCGAGGATCTCGCCGAAGTCCAGAAGCAGCTCAAGGTCATCAACCACCGCATGAACGCCTCCATCGCCAACCACGAATTCGAGAAGGCGCGCTTTTACTCCGACGAGGAGCGCAAGGAGCGCGACAACCTCCGCCTCCTGCGCGACAAATACCAGATCGACGACAACGTCGCCGGCGTGGTCACCCGCGAAGACATCGAAGACGTTGTCGCCAAGTGGACCGGCGTTCCGGTGAGCGCGGTCAAAGAAGAGGAAATGCAAAAACTCCTGCGCATCGAGCAGGAGTTGCACAAGCGCGTGGTCTCCCAGGAGAAGGCCATCTCGGCGCTCGCACGCGCTATCCGCCGCAGCCGCGCCGGCCTCAAGAGCCCCAACCGCCCGGTCGGCTCGTTCCTGTTCCTGGGGCCTACCGGCGTCGGCAAAACCGAGGTTGCACGCTCGCTTGCCTCCTTCCTGTTCGCCAGCGAGAAAGCGATGATCCGCTTCGACATGTCCGAGTACATGGAAAAACACTCCGTCTCCAAGCTCATCGGCTCGCCTCCCGGCTATGTCGGCTACGAAGAGGGCGGGCAGTTGACCGAGCGCGTCAAACGCTCGCCCTACTGCGTGGTCCTGCTCGACGAAATCGAAAAGGCCCACCCCGACCTGTTCAATCTTCTCCTCCAGGTCTTTGAGGATGGTCAGTTGACCGATGGCCTCGGCAACACCGTCGATTTCAAAAACACCATCATCATCATGACCTCCAACCTGGGCGCCCGCCATCTCGAAAAGCGCATGCACATGGGCTTTCAGAGCGCCGACGAAGACCTCCTCACCAGCCATGTCGAAGACAGGGTGCGCGAAGAAGTCAAACGGCTGTTCAATCCCGAGTTCCTCAACCGGCTCGACGAAATCATTCTCTTCAACGCCCTCAACGAAGACGATCTCGCCCAGGTGGTCGAGATGCTCGTGCAGCAGTTGAACCGGCACCTCGCGCAGCGCGACGTCACCGTCACCTGCACCGCCGAAGCCAAAAAATGGATCGTCGACAAGACTTGCCTCGACCGCAACTACGGTGCGCGCCCGCTGCGCCGTGCCCTGCAGCGCTACATCGAAGACCCCTTGTCGGAACTCCTGATTCAGGGCTCGCTCAAACGCCCGGCGTTTCTGGAAATCTTTCTCGATGCCAACAGCCTCTACTACCGTCCCGTGGATGCAAGCACGCACAGCGACGAAGCCGACGGCAGTGTTGCCACCGTCGAAGCCGTTCTCCTGTCGCGTTAGGCGTTTGGGAATCCTGATACCCGTGTGCGCGCTGCTGGCGCCCGCTCAAACACCGGCGCCGCCTCCGCCCGCCAGTCCCGCCCTCGAGCAGCGCCTCATCGCCGCCTTCCAGCGCGATCAGAACGCGCTGCGTGCCTACACCCACCGCGAGCACGTCGTCACCCGTAAAGACAAAGACCTTGACGGCCGTACCCTCCTGGTCTGGTACGTGCATGCACGGCCGGTGCGCGAGACCATCGCTCTCGACCACCGCACCCTCAGCAAGGATGAGCGCACCGCCGAACACGGCCGCGCCTGCGAGCGCGCAGCCGCGGCTGCCAAACGCACCCCGCCGCCAGCCGGCGTAGTAGAATTCGGCGGCCACACCTACCCCTTTGCCAAGCTCGCCCACGACTACCTCTATTCCAACCCGCGCACAGTGCAGTGGCAGGGGCGGACGACATGGGCCTACGATGCCGTGCCCAACCCCCATGCGCATGCCCGCAGCCGCGAAGAAACACTGCTCTTGCACTCGCGCGGCGAGGTGTACGTGGACGCTGCCGACGAGCACGTAGTGCGGCTCTCGATTCATTCCACCGCTACCGTGCGCTATCTGCTGGGCGTGTTGGCGAGCATTCAGCAGGCCGGTTTCCTGCTCGATCTGCAGCGCATCCGCCCTGGTGTCTGGCTGCCTGCCGAGGCCGATTTCCACCTGCGCGCTACCGTGCTGCTGTTCGATCACATCGTCCGCAGCAAGACCACGGCTTATTTCGATTACTCAGTGGCTGCCAATGCCGCCGCCCGCTGTTCCGGTTGAGGGGCGCGGTGGAACCCTCGCCCCGCCGGGCACCGCAATGCCGCGGCGCAGCGAAGGATCGCTGGCGAAGTTGTAGACGAACTGCCAGTGGTCGGGCGTATCAAAGCCGTTGAAGGAATGGACCCCGGGCTTTTTGTCCAAGCTCACCACGCCGATGATCGGGCCCCCGCCTATGCCGTTGTCGCCGCTGCCAAAGCCGCTTGGCGAAGAGCTGGTCGTGGTGGTGGTGGTGGAGGCGGTGCCCGCGCTCAGGGGCGGCCGGACCGTCCCCGTCAAGCCCCCGCCCAGCGCGCCTGCTTGCTGCCCGGCTACGGCCGCGGGTGGCCGGTCGACCTCTTCTGCCGCCACCGACTGTCCATAGTGCAAAATCTGGAATTTGCCTTCGTCGGCTAGGTTGAGCGGGTCCAGATATTCATGGCGCAGATAATGCACGCCCTTGCCGTCCTGCTGCAGCAAGGCATCCATGCTGGGCGGATAGTGCCCATAAGAGTGGTAGTAGCGCTTGATGGCCTCGGTATACTGGCGCGCGTGATCGATCATGCGCGCCTCGCGTTCACGCTCGATCTGCGTCTTCCACGAAACCGCGGCCCTGCTCAGCCCGATCACCAGCACGCACAGCGCCAGCAAAATAACCATCAGCGCATAGCCATCTTCCGATCGGCGGCGGCTCCGGGACTTCACCCCCCAAGTCTACCAAAACCAAGCGGCCCGCGGTTTGCTCCGCAGGCCGCCAAGTGCCACCTGTAACTTGTTGACTGTTGACTGCTACCGTCAGTTCCCCTTCGGCTTCGTCGGCAGTTGCTCCACCACGCCACCCGAGTTCTTGGCGTTCTCCGCTGCCACTTGCGCCTTGCGTGCTGCCAGCGCCTGCGAAACGTAGTTGTTGGCGATCTTGATATTGGCGTCGCGCTCCTTCGTGTTCCCGCACGAGAGGTTCGCCTTTTCGCGATACAAGAGGTTGAGATAGGTCATGGCATCGGCATAGCCTGGCCGTAGTTCCAGCGCCTTGCTCAGATGCGTGACGCCGTTGTCGATCTTATCCGTATCCTGCTGTGCCAGATCCGCACACGCCTTCTTCTCCACCCGCGTCGATTTTCTGGTGATCAACGGCGCGTTGAGGTCGGTAATGCCCTGACTCTGGCGCTGCAGGAGAATGCCAGGGTGCGTCTCCTGGTAATCGATGGCGCCGATGGTGTAGTAGGCAGTCGGATCCTTGGGTGACAGTTGCAGCGACCGTTCGTAGAACGTCCGCGCTCCCTCCAGATTCCCCATGTCGAAGTTGAGGCGCGCAATTCCCGCCACGGCGTTGGCGTTGCTCGGATTCTGATCGAGCACCGAGCGGTACGCCGCCAGCGCGTTGTTGGCAAACTGCATGTTGTCCGGCGAAGGCGAGCCCGGTACGAACTGCGACTGGTAGGCGGTCGCCAGATACAGCTTGGCGTTGACCAGCGTCGGATCCAGCTTGATCGCGTTTTGGAAGTGCGTGATCGCCTCGTTGAACTGTGCCGCCTTGAAGGCAGCCACGCCACGGTTCAGTTGGTCGCGCGCCTGCAGTTTCGTGCAGCCAGCTGCGAAAATCACCACGCTGGCGAGCACCAGCGTGAGCGTTAGGGTAAGAGATTTTTTCATGGTCCCCGGACTCCTGGTCATTGGCCCGCTTCCATTTTCGGTGTGAGGATACCGACCATGATGGAGGGGTCGACGCCTTTGGTGATGTCGATCACGTGAGCGATCAACGCAAAGGGTATGTCATTGTCGCCCTTGACGAACAATACCTTCTGGGCGCGGGTTTTATAAATCGCGGCCAGCGACGAACCCAGCGTGGCCCAGGTCACTGGCGTCTGATTGATTTTCACCACGCCATGATCGAGAACCTGCACCACAATCGTCCGCTGGCTCGTCTTCGGCTGCTTGGCATGGTTGGGCTGCGGAACCAGCGCCTTGAGACCGCTCGGGTGCAGCGGCTGGATGACCATGAAGATGATGATCAGCACCAGCATGACGTCGATGAGCGGCGTGATATTGATGTCTTTGCTGGGGCCGCCTCGGCTGCCCCCTACCGACATGGACATGGCAAACTCCTCTTCTACTGTGCCAGTAAGCTTGGTGGCAAGCTGGCTTTATCGACTTTCGTGGTCTCGAGTGCGATCTTCTGTACCCCGGCCGAGCGGATGTCGTCGACAACGTTGGCCACTACTTCAAATTGTGCCGCCCGATCTGCCTTGACG
>JBOHZI010000212.1:0-4626 GCA_050738295.1 Gammaproteobacteria bacterium | reverse complement strand
AAACAGTACGGGGTCGGCGATGTTGCTGCTCCCCAGTGGCACCGCGATCGAGTTGCGGCATGAATACCGCTGGTCGGAAAAACCGTTGGTCCCGATCGACACGTCGTTTTCGGTGCCCAGCCACTGGAAGTGTCCATTCAGCCGAGCGGTGTTGCTGAGGATGGTGTAACGCGGGATCGCGTTGAAGTTCTTGGTGACTTCGAAGTCGCCCGCATCGTTGATGAAGGTATTGGTGATGCCGAACAGGTTGCGGATGGCGTTCTCGTACAGGGCGCCGATTTCAAAGGTCCAACCATTGCCGAAGTCGTGCTTGAGCTTGGCCAGCGCCATGTCGCTACGGAGGTCCGTCCCCGCGCCGCGCTGCCCGAAGCCAGGCGTCGTCGGGTCGAAGGCCTTGGGTAGTTTGGTGCTTCCGCTGGCGCCGAAGTAAACGACGCTGCCGGGTAGTCCGGTCACGTTGGTTTCATAGTGGCTGAAATTGGTTTCAACTACGGTCTGCTCGCCGATCCGGTAGTCGAGCGCACCGCTCAACAAGGTACGGTTGGTGCGACTGCCATCGACATAGCCTTCGCCCTCACCGTGCACTGCGTTGAGCCGGTAGCCGAGATGCCGGCCCGGCCCGACGGGCCCACCCAGGTCCAATTGCTCGGTGAAAGTGCTTTGCGAGTCGTAGTTTTCGATCAGGCGTGTCAAGGGTTCCCGGGTGGGGCGTTTCAATATGTAGTTGAACACTCCGGCTGGCGTCTCGGGTCCATACAGCGCTCCGGCCAGCCCGTTCAGCACCTCGATGCCACTGAGGTTTTCGGCCGGGATGGCGGTTGTACCAATCACGTTCATGCCATCGATGCGTGTGTTTTGGTCAATCGTGCTTACGAAACCGCGCGACTGGGGGCGGGACACTTCCAGGCCCTGCTGATCGCGGATCGTCACGGAGGGCAGGTTGCGCAGGGCGTCATTGACGGTCTTGATTTGCTGGTTGACCAGGAGTTGCTCAGGCAGCACCGTTAGCGACATCGGGGTGTCCTTGATCGAACGGTTGCCCAGCGGGCCGAGGTTGGCTTCCTTCGTGTCATAGGCCGGGTGGCTTGCGTAGCCTGCTTTTCCGATAACCTGGACGGTGCCGAGTTGGCGCACGCCTTCCTTGCCTGCCTTCGGTCCGGCAGGGGTCTGCGCGGCAGGGCTGTCCGCACCGGGCGCTCGTGCGCCTTTGGCTGGTGTGCTGATGGCAAGTGCCAGCAGCAGTGCGATCGTCAATTTGTTGGTCGTCAAGGGTTCGCTGCTTTGCCGATTTGGCCGGCTCTTGTATTTTCGGAACGTTTCGGGTCGCGCGGCGGCAGTTTCGAATCGCATCGAGCCGGTTCGCCGGTACGTCGGGTGCGTGCGGCGAACCCACGCCTTGCGGCTCAAACCGCGTGTCTACCGAGGGGACGTGCGTGACCGCGCGGTCTGCAGATGCGCCCGCTCGCGGGTAGTCCGGCTGACGTTGCGAAGATGGCTACAGTCGAGGCCCGGCGCGCGGCATTGTTGCTCGGGATCTGCCATTTGTCTCGCGCGCGGGAAATGTCTCAGCTTCCCACGGCGATATGAGCCGCCACTCGTGCGGACCATGGCGCAACGCAATCGTGGCGCGCGGCCCCGATTTGCCCGTGAGCTTCTGCGGACGCCGCCACGTCTGAAAGCATCCGTGGCGTTTGCAAGGTTTTGGCCATGTATGGAACTCTCCGAACCGTTGTCGTGCTCATCCTGTGTATGCACGACCGCACGACAGTCAGTGCATTTTTAGCATCGCCATCTGCACGAATCAACATGAATGCATCGATGCGGACATGCGCATGCACGAAACTTTCTGCAACGATCAACAGGGGCTTTGAACCGCCGCGGATTCTCCGGAGGCTGTTTGGTGTGAGTCACGCTGCCATCGGGTGTCATGTGGCCGGTACAGCGATGTACCGGATTCGTGACACCCATCGTGACAACCACGGATTTCGTACCTCCAAGGCATTGAATTTCCGTGCTGTTTCAATACTGGAATCTGGCATGCGATCTGCAGTTACCAATCTATCTATGCAGCGGCTGCGCGCGGGTCGCCGGGGGTACGGTCGCAGTCAGAAGAACAAGCCATCCGGTTACGCTCCCGCGGCTCCACTCCGCGGCAATCGCTGGATTTTGGAAGCTCGACCTGTGTTGACACAGTATGAAAACTTGTGTAAACCGCCCGCCTTGGATTCCGTCTACGCGAGACCAGAGCTTGGCCGCGTTGACGAACTTTCCCACGCATGCAGCATGGGTAGCCGTGATTTCGGGGCGCTACAGGAACCAAAAGCGGGTATGTGGTTATCCCTGGATGAATGTCCAGAATTATTGTTCAGTGACCTGCGGAGGAGAGGAGATGCCCATGAGTTCTCAAAACAGTAGCTACACACGCCGGTTCAGGTTTTGCGTCACGGCGCTGGCCTGCTTGGGGTTGGTTGTCGGTGCAACGGCGGCGGCCCAGACAAGCGGAACGAACGCGTCCGCAGCCATCGCCAAGCGCGCACAAAACCCGAACTTGTGGCCCGCGCCGGGTCGCAATGCCGACCTGACGCGTTTCAGCCCGTTGACTCAGATCAACACCAAGAACGCGTCTGACCTGCAATTCGCGTGGAGTCAGTCCTTGGGTTCGCTGCGTGGCCAGGAAGGCCAGCCGCTGGTGGTCGATGTCGATGGCAAGCCCATGATGTTCCTGGTCAGCGGTTGGCCGAACATCGTGCAGGCCCTGGACCTGTCCGACCCGAACAACCCCAAGACCGTCTGGAATTACGTCAAGAAGGATAATCGTGACCAGGCAGCGATAAGTGTGGCCTGCTGTGACACCGTCAACCGTGGCCTCAATTACGCCGATGGCAAGGTGATCTTCCATACGCTGGACGGCTATCTGATTGCACTGAACGCCAAAACCGGTGACGTGGTTTGGACGGACAAGATTGCGCACACAGACAAAGGCCAGACCATGACCGGCGCGGGCGTGATTGCCGGCAACAACATCATCATCGGCTACGGTGGTGCCGAGCTCGCCGCACGCGGCAGCATCGCTGCTTACTCTATCGCTACCGGAAAGCAAGTTTGGAAGTGCTGGAACAACGGCAGCGCCAAGGATGTATGCATGACGGCGGATACCAACAAGGCGGTTCCGAAGCACGGCACCATGAAAACCTACCGAGGCATCGACGAGTATCCCCCGGGTGAGTACAAACGCGGCGGTGCCACGGTCTGGGGTTGGCTCAGCTATGACCCGAAGCTGGACCTGATCTACTACGGTACCAGCAATCCCGGCACCTGGAGCCCGACGTATCGCTGCAAGTACGACACGTGGGAGAAGTGCAACAACGGCACCCAGGACAACAAGTGGTCCTTGTCGATCATCGCGCGCGACGCCAAGACCGGGAAGATGGTCTGGGCCTACCAGATGACGCCGTACGACGAGTGGGACTACGACGGTATCAACGGAATGATCCTGGTCAACATGGATATCGACGGCCAGAAGGATCGACCGGTGCTGGTTCATTTCGACCGCAATGGCTTTGCCTACGTCCTTGACCGGAGGACCGGCAAGGTGCTGCGTGCACACAACTACGTCTATGTGAACTGGGCCCAGAAGATCGACGTCGGCGGAACCGACCGTCCTGTCAAGGTGAAGGCGCACTCGGTGTTCGCCATCGACAAAGCCGTGCAGGCCTGCCCGTCGGCCATGGGCGGCAAGGATCAACAGCCGGTTGCGGTGGATCCGAGCAATCCGAAGGTCTTCTACGTGCCGACCAACCAGTGGTGCATGGAAGATACGCCCCTCAAGCGCACCAGTACGCAGCAGGGCTCGGGTTACGCGTTCGCCAACGTGTACATGTACGAGAGGCAACCCGGCGTTGCGGGCCAGTTCCAGGCGTTCGATGTCGACACGGGCAAGATCCTGTGGAAGATTCCGGACAAGTACCCAACTTGGGGTGGTGCGCTGGTCACCAAGGGCGGTGTGGTCTTCTACGGTGCGCTCAATGGTGATTTCCGGGCCGTGGACGCCAAGACCGGCAAGGTTCTGTGGCAGAAAAAACTTGGTTCCGGCATCATCGGCAACCCGATAACCTACCAAATCGACGGCAAGCAATACGTGTCGGTCTTCGCCGGCATTGGTGGCTGGATCGGCCTGCCGGTTGCCGCTGGTCTGAACTTCAGCGACAAGTACGGAGCGATCGGTGCGACCGCGATGGCCAAGGCCACCAAGCTGAACCTCGTTCCACAGGGCGGTACGTTGTACACATTCCGTATACCCGGGAATGAACAGATGGCCGCAGCCAACACCGCGAAATGACGTGTATCGACAGATAATAATGAGGGTTGCGAAGTAGCCCTCACCTTGTGAAATTGCCGGGGTTGTGCTTGCGGCGCACATCCCCGGCGTTTTCTTGTTGTGCGTATCGTGTGATAGCGTTTGCTGTCACGATCGGATTGAAGTTGCGCGACGTGAAGCTTAGTATTGTCTCATTCATCGGATGTCTTGCCCTGTTCGTGGCGGGAATAGGGGCCGCACAGGCTCAGGCCTATTACAACCTCGGCAAGAAATTCGATGAGCTGACTGCAGCGGAGAAAACCGCCGCG
>JBOHZI010000211.1:0-4628 GCA_050738295.1 Gammaproteobacteria bacterium | reverse complement strand
CTACCGGAACGAAATGCGAGAGCGTCACCTGGGTTTTGGTATCGAAACTCTTTAGCCAAAACACCTTGCCCTTCGCCTCGGTATTGACCTGATCCGCCACCACCGGCGCAGCAGCGCCTTTCAGGCGTCTGAACTGAATCTGCAGATGAAAGTGAGTCACCTTGACCCCGAAGCGGGGCGAGAACGCTTCGAAGTTGTCGAGCGTTAACTTGAGTGGTCGATGATCGTCACGCGCCACAACAAATTGCCCCGCCAGATGTTTGAGCATCGCATCGGCGGAAGCGGAATCGTGCGCACCCGCCTGCATCTCCATCTGGTAAACGAGTTGCGCGCCATCGGAATGAATCAGCCGGTAGTGACTGGCCTGTAACCAGCTATCCACACTCAAGCTTACGTTGTTCGAAGACTTGCCTTTCTTGTGCGCCGCCCGTGCTTTCTTGGCCAGCTCTTTGGCCTTTTTCGCGCTTGGAGGTTTGCCGTTGACGGTAAGCACAGTCCAGCGTTCGCCGGCGGGCTTGCTGCCATCGTAAGCCAGTGTCTCGCTACCCTGGTCGCTGGTTACCTTCTGTTGGTAGCGCCACCCGGTAGCTAATTGATCGACACCACTGTCCAGCATGGCCAGGGCGTCGGCCACCGGTTTGGGCTGCGCCGCCAGCGCCGCAGCCGGCAGTAGGAGCAACAAGCCAAGCGCGGCAAGCGCGTATTGCATCCGCAACCGCGCAGTACCGCGCATGGCCTTGTTCGTCAACGCTTATTGACCACCACCGCCTGCGGCTTCCGCTTCCGCCGCAGCGGAGGTGTCGGGGGCCGGCGCATGCGGCTGAGCCTTGTTGAAGGCCTTGAGGATCGCATCGGTAATGTCCATACCCGGCGTGTTGTAGACCGCGGCCTGACTGTCCAGAATGAGATCGTAGCCGTGCCGTTTGGCATAGGCGGTTATCACATCGTTCAGCTTGGCCTGCAGCGGCACCATATACGAGGCGCGCTTCTGGTTGAAGGACTGACGGGCGTTTTGCGCTTGCTTCTGGTAGGACTGCACATGCGTCTGAAAAGTTTGCTGAGCCTTTTCCTGCTGCGCCTTGGACTCGATCTTGGCATTTTTCTCTATATCGTCACGTTCTTTTTTCAGCTTGTCCTGTTTGGCGCCCATCTTGGCTTGAAGCTGCTTGCCAAAGCCCTGAATCTGCTGCATGACTTCCTGCCCGGCACTGCTTTTCGCCAGAACCTGTTGCACATCAATCAGACCCACCTTGGTGCTATTGCCCGCGGCCATGGCAACGGGGGCTGCCGCAAAAGCCAGAACAAGGATAGCTGCGGAAAATCGTCGCATCATAATTAAGTCACCTTTCGCTTGTATGGAAGTCTAAAAGTAGAGTAGCCTACTGCAATTGCCGTGGTTTTGCCTAGCCCAAAGCCGGGCAAACCGCTGTTTACGTGTCCCACTTGGAGTAACCATCATGCTGCTTTGTTCCCGTCGTTTCGCCGCATTCGGCGCGGGTGCCGCCTTGCTGTTTGCAGGTTTGACCCTCTTCCCCCAAACTGCGCTAAGCGCCCCTCAGCGCGCCTTGATGCGCTTCCCGACCCTGCACGGCAGCACTGTCGTGTTCGAGGCCGGTGGCAACCTGTGGCAGGTCGGTATCGGTGGCGGCGCCGCAACGCGGCTCACCGCGGATCCCGGCTACGACCAGATGCCCCGATTTTCTCCCAACGGCCAGTGGATCGCCTTCACCGGCGAATATGCGGGCCAGACCGATGTCTATGTGATGCCGGCGACGGGCGGCGACGTCAAGCGCCTGACCTACCACTCCGACGTCACGCCGCACGCACCGCTGCGCTGGGGTCCGAACAACATGGTGGTCACCTGGACACCGGACAGCAAGAACATCGTATTCCTGAGTCGCCGCGACACCTACAACTCCTGGTTCGGACGCCTGTTCGAGATTCCCGTGGACGGTGGCCTGCCGACCGCGTTGCCGCTGCCTAAAGGCGGCGTAATGTCCTATAACGCCGACGGCACCAAAATCGCCTACAACCGGATTTTCCGCAACTTCCGAACCTGGAAGCACTATTACGGCGGACTCGCGCAGGATGTGTGGACCTACGACTTCAAAACCAAAAAAGCCGAGCGCATCACCCACTGGAAAGGCACCGACGTCGACCCCATGTGGTACGGCGACACGATTTACTACGCCTCCGACCGGGGCCAGAATCACACCATGAACCTGTGGGCCTATTCGCTCAAGACACAGAAGTTCCACCAGGTCACGCATTTCAAGGACTACGACGTCGACTGGCCCAGCCTGGGCAATACCGGCATCGCATTCGGCGATGAAGGCAAACTCTACGTTCTGAAACTACCCTCCGAGAAACTGGTTCAAGTGCCGGTCACCGTGCCCAGCGACGGCATCCGCACCCAACCCTACTGGTACGATGCGAACCAGATGATCCGCTCGGGCAGCATCGCACCCAATGGCAAGCTGGCCGTATTCGGCGCCCGTGGCGACCTCTTCACCGTGCCCGCCAAACATGGCGACACCACCGACATCACGCAGACGACCGGGGCCCGCGAACAGTTTCCAGCCTGGAGTCCGGACGGCAAAACCATCGCCTACGTGACCGATGCCAGCGGCGAAAGCGAAGTCGCAATCCGCCCGGCCACCAGCGGCAAGGAAACACTGCTGACCAATACCAACGACCGCAAATACTACGGACCCACCTGGTCGCCGGACGGCAAGTGGCTGGCCTTCTCCGACAGCTCGAAAACGCTGTGGCTGCTCAACGTCAGCTCGCATAAGAAGTTCGAGGTCGCACAGGACAAATTCCAGGAAATGAAGGATTTCTCCTTCTCTCCGGATTCCGGCTGGCTGACTTACTCGGAGACCGAGCCGAATCTGATGAGCTCAATCTTTATATACGGCGTCAGTTCGCACAAGACCCAGCAGGTGACCAACGACTGGTTCAACGATTCGAGCCCGACCTTCTCCAGTGACGGCAAGTACCTTTACTTCGTTTCGGCCCGTCACCAGAACCCTGCTTTTTCAAGCGCGGAGTTCAACTTCGCAAACCTGAAACCCGACGGCCTCTACGTCACAACGTTGCAGACGGACACACCTTCGCCCTTCACGCCGCGCGAAACGAGTGCGACCGCAAACAGCAAGGCTTCCGACAAGGGCAAGAAAAAATCGACTGCGGTCAAAATCGACTTCAAGGGCCTCGCCGAACGCGCCGTACCGCTGCCGATCCCGACCGCCAACATCGGCCAGGTGGCCGAGTCCAACGGCGTGGTTTTCTACAGCTCTTACCCCAACCCGATTCTGGGTCAAACACTACCGGGCGAACAGGCCACGCTCATGGCCTACGACATGAAGACACGCAAGGGCAAGCAACTGGTCGCGGGCGCGAACGGCTTCGAACTCTCGGCCGACGGCAAATCGCTGCTTTATGCCACCAACAACGGCTGGTACATCCGCCCGGCCGATATGAGCGACGGGGCCGGCGACAAGCTCGATCTCTCACACATGCAGATGCAGGTCGACCCGCGCGCCGAATGGACGGAAATGTACTGGCAGGCCTGGCGTTTGTACCGCAATTTCTTCATCAACCCGGATATGAACGGCAAGAACTGGCCGGCGATCGGTAAGCGCTACGCGGCGCTTCTGCCGTTAGTGACCTCGCGCGAGGATCTGAACTACCTCATCGGCCAGATGAATTCCTCGCTGCAGAACAGCCATACCTACGTCGGCGGCGGGAACACACCCAACACGCCGAAATACATGGCCACCGGTATGCTCGGCGCCGACTTCGCGCTCGATAAAAAATCCGGGCGCTATTACCTCTCGCGGATTTACCAGGGCGATAACACGCTTGAAGGCTATACCGCGCCGCTCGCTCAGCCGGGCATGAAGGTCAAGCAGGGCGATTACGTACTCGCCATCAATGGCCACATGCTCAAAGCGCCGGACAATCCGTGGAAGTATTTCGTCAACACGCTGGGTACGACCGTGACGATGAAACTGGCCGACAATCCCGGCGGTAGCCATGCCTGGACCATCCGGGTCAAGCCGATTGCCAACGCGCTGCCGCTGTGGCTGCACGCCTGGGTCAAACACAATCGGGAAGAAGTCAACAAGCTCTCCGACGGCAAGGTCGGTTACGTCTACCTGAGCGACATGGAAGTGCTCGGCATGGATCAGTTCATCCGCCAGTTCTATCCGCAATTGACCAAACCGGGCCTGATCATCGACGACCGTTTCAATGGCGGCGGCTTCATCGACCCGATCGTCATCGAGCGGCTAAGCCGCAAGTTGATCGCCCAGTTTGCCGGCCGAGAGGGCGGACATGCTCCGCAGAACGCGATCTCGATCGGCTACAAGGCTGTACTGATCAACCACTACTCGGCCTCCGATGGCGACATCTTCCCGTGGAAGTTCAAGCATCTCGGCCTCGGCCCGGTGATCGGCACTCGCACCTGGGGCGGCGTGCGCGGCATCCGCGGCATGTGGCCGTTGATGGACGGTGGCTACATCAGCATCCCCGAGGAATCCATGTACGACAACAAATCTCAGTGGATCGTCGAGAACATCGGCATCACGCCCAATATCAGGGTGGACAATTTGCCCGGTGAAGTC
>JBOHZI010000210.1:0-4630 GCA_050738295.1 Gammaproteobacteria bacterium | reverse complement strand
AGCCAACTACGGAGGCGCTTCGCTCAAATTAGTCGCCGAAACAGCTAAGGCCATCATCAAGGTTTACTACGGGCATTTGCCGGAGCGGTCGTATTTCGTTGGGTGTTCCAAGGGCGGCCAAGAGGGAATGGTTTTTGCTCAGCGCTTTCCCGACGAATTCGACGGCATTGTTGCGGGCGCGCCGGGATTCTCCCTGCCACGCGCGGCCGTTGCAGAAGTTTGGGACACTCAGGCCTTTGCCAGTTTGGTAGCGCCCGCTGGTGCTACGACTTTCGATCCCAAGTTGCTCCCGAAGAGCTTCAGCAATGCGCAATTCGAGGTTGTCCGGAATGCCGTACTGGCCGCCTGCGATGCCGACGATGGACTTCGCGATGGCATCACTGCCGCATTCGAATCGTGCACTTGGCCACGGGTCGCGAGAGAACTTAAACGCAGCACGTGTTCCCCGAACGATAAGCGCCCATGCCTGAGCGCGGCGCAGATAAACGCGTTGCATCGTGTATACGGCGGACCCAAGGACGGTGCCGGCAAGAGCCTCTATTCTGATTGGCCTCTGGATGCCGGGATTGGCAGCGAAGATTGGCGCACGTGGAAAATCGGTCCGGCAGCAGGAAACTTTCCAGGGATTAATGTCGCCATGGGAGCACCCGCGCTGGCGGCCATTTTCACAACTCCGCCGACGGCGTTCACCGCGGACCTAAACGACGATCTTGAATATGCACTTCAATTCAATTTCGACCGAGACGCGCCGAAGATTTACGCCGTCCGTGCTCCATTCCAACGCTCGGCGTGGGCCGATATATCAGCGCGTTCGCCGCATCTCGAGAAATTTCGGGCGCACGGCGCAAAAATGATCGTGTTTCAGGGAGCGTCGGATCCAGTTTTCTCTCTGAACGACACACTCGCTTGGTACCGCGAAGTCGAAAAACTGAACCATGGAGCGGCTGCGCAATTCGTGCGGGTGTTCCCGGTGCCAGGGATGAGCCACTGCGGCGGTGGCCCTGCGACCGATCAATTCGACGCATTCGGAGCGCTAGTCAGTTGGGTGGAAGAAGGCAAGGCCCCGGACCGCATTATGGCAAAGGCCGGACCCAAAACTCCTTGGCCAGGGCGCACTCGTCCGCTGTGCCCATATCCGCAAATCGCTCGATACGTGGGCTCCGGCAGTATCGAAGATGCCGCGAATTTTGTATGTAAGCCTTGAGCGCCATCTATTGATTTCGAGAAGGATCTTCCGATTCCCTTCGGCATTAATCGTCGTTTGTATTTCGACGGCGATTGATATTTCGCGGCAATGATCCTGATACGCATCAATGCGGAAGTAGAAATCACATCCTCGCGGGCCGGCAGGAACTAACACCGAGGAAGGAGTGGTTCCGTGAAGAAACAGAAAAAGGTCTCGGATAGCCGGTCGCTCAAGGATGTCAGCCGGCGCACACTGATCAAAGGCGCGGCGGCGTCGGCTTTGGCTGCTTCGGGGCTGGTTCCACCAGCGGAAGCGCGTACCTCGCCCGGACCATTCGTGGCGAGGCCGACCACCCTTGTGGCTTCGCCGCGAAAAAACATCGTCGAAACCGACAGCGGAAAAATCTACGGATTCGCCAAAGATGGAGTGGTCACGTTCCGGGGCATTCCCTACGGCGCATCGACCGAGGGGAAGAATCGTTTCATGCCGCCGGTCAAGCCGGGGCCGTGGGCGGGTGTGCGCAGCGCCTTGTATTGGGGGCCGGTGAGCCCGCAGCCGTTTACGAGCACACTGGATGCACCGCGGGCGGGATGGAAGCACGATCGCGAAGCGTTCATGTTCGAGTGGGAAGACGGCCACGATTCCGAGGATTGCCTGCGGATCAACATCTGGACCCCGTCAATCAACGACAATGCGAAGCGCCCGGTAATGGTGTGGCTGCACGGAGGTGGCTACGTCTTCGGTTCGGACCAAGAACTGCGGATGTATCCGGGCGACGGCTTGGTGCGACGCGGTGATGTAGTCGTAGCCAGCGTGAACCATCGGCTGGGTGCCTTGGGATTTGGCAATCTCACGGGCTTCGGCGAGCAGTACGGCAGCTCGCCGAACGTGGGAATGCTGGACATCGTTGCGGCACTCGAATGGGTGAAGAGAAACATTGGCAATTTTGGCGGCGATCCCAACAAGGTTCTGATCTTCGGACAGTCAGGCGGCGGCGGGAAGGTATCGACGCTGATGGGCATGCCGGCGGCGCAAGGGCTTTTTCATCGAGCAGTGGTGGAGAGTGGGTCGATCCTCCAGTACGGGTCAGAAGAAGCATCGGCGCGAGTGATGGCGGGCGTCGTCGCTGAGCTCGGCTTGAGTAAGGATAGCATCGGTAGAATTCAGGAGATTCCATATCAGCACATTATCGAGGCTGCGGTGCGTTCGCAACGCGTTTGGGCTTCCGAGGGCAACGATGAGGGTGTTTTGAGTTGGGGGCCGGTCGAGGACGGGAAAATTCTCCCGTTCCACACCTGGACTCCTGATGCTCCTTCCTTTTCCAAGGACGTACCGCTGATTGTGGGCAACACGATGAATGAATTTTTCAACAGCGTGCAGATGGAAGACGCTAGCGCCGACTCCTGGGATATGCGCGAGGTTCGGAAGCGGCTCTCCTCGAAAGGAGGGGGTAGCTTGCTTTCAGTGAGTTTTGGAGATGCCGCCGATCACGTCATCGACGTCTGTCGTAAGGTGCACCCGGACGCTACGCCTTTCACGATTTATTCCTTACTTTCAGCAATGCGGGCTATGCGTATAAGCGCGCTTGCGCAGGCAGAGCGGAAAGCCGCGCAGGGAGGGGCGCCGGCATATAATTACTGGTTCTCATGGCAGACGCCCGTCCTGGATGGGCAGGCGCGGGCTTTCCACTGCTCCGAACTTCCCTTTGTCTTCTACCAGACGGAAGTTTGCGCCGCGATGACGGGCGGAGGACCCGAAGCTCTGGCTCTCGGCGCACGCATGGCCGACGCATGGATCAGCTTTGCGCGGACTGGCAATCCGAATCATGCTGGTTTGCCGCACTGGCCGGCGTACGATCCCGATAGTCTCCCCACGATGATTTTCGACAATGAGTGTGTGGTGGAAAACGATCCCGACGGCGAAATCCGTAAGGCGATCGTGGAAGCCATGGCTTAAACACAGTTTGGTTTTGCGGCAAACATTTCAAAAATTCCAAACAACCCAAAACGCGTTAGCTCCGAAGCGTCCCACATAACGAGAGGCTAATCGCGCGCATCGCGCAACTCAGCCCAGGAGAGCGTTGCGCGACGTGCCGAGGACATCCGGGCGAGTTCGAGAACACGCATCACGTCGAGTGCCTGGGAGGGGCTGATTGCCAGCGGGGCTGTGCCAAGGAATGCGTCACGTACGTTTTCATAGAACCGGCGATAATCGCCGCGCTGCGTTCGGACGGTGCGACTGGTTATAGATTCGCTGTCAGAAAGCGTGAGTCTGCCCCAGTATTCAGTCGCTTCGAGTCCCCAAGCGTCGCCGGTCGGGCGCGCTCCCGCCTTAAGTAGCGCCTCTTGCGGGTCCATGCCGTGTTTGACAAACGAGCCGCCGGTTCCGTGAAGAACGTATCGGGGTCGCGGGGCGGCAACGAGCATACTGGAATGCAGCGATGCGGTCAGGCCGCGTGGATAGTGCAACAGCAAGTCAAAGGCATCGTCGGTGAGAGCGCAGTCGCGCTCAATGCGAACATCGCTAGTGATCGCGTCGGGCGGACCGAACAAAAGAAGCGCTTGGTCAATCAGATGTGGTGCGAGATCAAAGAGGACGCCAGATCCGAGTTGGGGCTGTTCGCGCCAGGCGTCAATGCGAACCTCTGGGCGGAAGCGATCCCAGTGAGCCTCAAATCGGACGACGCGACCCAGTTCGCCGGAGTCCAGAATCTGCTTGACCGTCCGGAAGTCGCCGTCCCAGCGGCGTTCGTGGAACACGGTCATCATGCGTCCGAGCTTTTCCGCGAGGGCCACAAGGCGTTCAGCCTCTTGGAGCGAAATGGCAAACGGCTTTTCGACCACCACATCTCTACCGGCTTCGAGGCATCTCTGCGCCAGCGCAAAATGCGACGTGTTGGGCGTAGCTATGACGATGAGTCGAAGAGACTCGATTGCGAGTAGTTCGTCGAGCGAATGCACCAGGCGGACGCCAGGATACTCACTGGAATCGAAAGATCCTGTGCGTTGAAGAATGGCTGCGAGGCGCAGTCCCGGCACTGCCTGGATAACGGGTGCGTGAAAAGCCCTGCCAGACAGCCCGAAACCGATTAAACCGATTTCAATTTCCAAGCTACTCTCCGGGTGAACTCCTCGATTGCCCTATACAACTTAAAACAGGCGCTTCGCACCAGCCCCTTGACAGTACCAAAGAACGGCCAGTACTGTCACCGGCGTGGCCGAAAGCAGTTGAGCATCGTTGACGCGAAGTGTCGCCGCACGTGCGCGATCGCGCCGTCGACCCGAAATACCGAGTATGCCGCCAGGAACCTAATGCGTCCTTACAAGACGGCGCTTACGCATTGGCTTACCCACATACTGGTTCCTCTTAGTCTTTGGTGTTCGTTGTCGATGATTCTGGCGGCGCCGATCAAGGCTCAAACGCCAGACACGGCAACACTCCAGG
>JBOHZI010000209.1:0-4635 GCA_050738295.1 Gammaproteobacteria bacterium | reverse complement strand
CGCGCGCATGGGATGCGCTGGGTGAACGCCCGACGGCCCCGAGCAGCCGGCGCGTGCGGGCTAGGCCGCCTGATGCTGCTGTGAGGCAAAGCACGACGATCGCCATCAGAACCACGATGCAACCGATTTCCGGCGCGCCGAAGCTCAGGTAGAACGGTGAAAACTGGGGGATGATCCCGAAGGCATTGATTCCGTTTATACCGGCCCAGGCAAGGAGTATGGCTAGCCCGCCTGCAAGCAGCACGAGCAGAACGCCTTCGGTAGCCGCGTGGCCCAGCAGCCTGGTTCGGCGGGCACCCAGAACGTGGCGGGTGGCCAGTTCGGGTAGCCGTTCCTGCTGGCGCACGAGCGTCAGGTTGGCCGTATTGGCCAAGGCCAGGAAAAGCAGCAAAAGAGCGGCGGCTTGCAGCAGCCAGGGCCCCGTGCCACCGCCGAAAAACGCAAGCAATCCGGGGCGGTAGAACCCTGCCTCAATGGTGTAGCGATTCTTGATCGCAGTGCTACGCTCGGATGGCGTCATCCCACGCAGTATCTGCGCCCGTACTACGGTGTCGAGCGTTTGATTGAATTGCTGTAGCGTAACGCCCGGCTTGAGGCGGGCGACAACCTCGTGCCCGAGGTACGTCTCTTTCAGCATGGCGGGCGTAATCGCTTCAGTCACCCACAGTTGGATGCCGCCAAACGGGAAAAAAAAGTGGCGCGGCATGACGCCTACGATGCGGTAACTTGCGCCGCGCACCTTGAGTGTTTGGCCGATGGCTGCGGACGAGCCATCGAAAGTACTCTGCCACAGCCCGTAGGACAGCACCGCTTCGCCGGGACCGCCCGGCTTCCCGGATTCCGCAGAGGGCAAGCGGCCTAGAAGTGGCTGTGTGCCGAGGGTCGCGAAGGTCGAGGGCGTGGCCTCGTTGAAGAAAACCGCACGCGTAGTGTGATTAATTCTTATCGCTGCAGTATCGCCTGTTTCGCCCAGGCCAACGCCGGAAACGTCGCGAGGGTTTCCCTTCAGCGCATGGTAAAGCTGGTAGCTTGCAGCCGGAAGGCTGTCTGGGCCCGAAGCGGCGTTGTATTCGACGGCGATGACGAGTCGATTCGGTTGCGCGAACGGCAACGGGCGCAATAGAAAACCGTACACCATGCCGAAGGCGACGCCGTTAGCGGCAAGCGCGAGCGCGAGCATGACGACCGAAGCCACCGCATAACTCGGGCGACGAACAAGACCACGCACGATGCTACGCAACTCGGAGAAAAATCCCGATGAAAAAGTCGA
Organism: Gammaproteobacteria bacterium; assembly: GCA_050738295.1. GTDB lineage: Bacteria > Pseudomonadota > Gammaproteobacteria > JAKDMP01 > JAKDMP01 > JBAUSV01. The sequence continues at coordinate 3,365 of JBOHZI010000209.1, read as the reverse complement.
ATTAAAACGTTTCATGACAGATCCCTTTTTGTAATCAGGCATGGAAGATAAAATTCAGTTCGTCAAATTGCCGGCGAGGTCTATGCCTGCCGCACGTCTTGCGGGCGCGATTGCCGCGAACAATGCCGTCACCCCCAGCGCGATTACGACGGTGATGGCAATCCAGGCGGTGGGTAAACCGAGCGCTGGAAGATAGTGGGCAAGGACGATGGACAGGGCATAGGCAGCGGGTAAGCCAATCACGCAGCCGATGGCCCACAACACGCCGGCTTCGGTTAATACCGTCCCAAGCAGCCGCCCCGGGGTGGCACCGATCGCGCCGCGAATGGCGAACTCAGGCCGTCTGACCAGGCTGCGGTAAGCAAGCAGTGCGAACAGGCCCACGGCTGCGATCAGAATGGCCACGATGGCCAACGCGCCGAATACACGACCGAGTTGGCTGCGTGCCGCATAGGCGTGTGTGACCAGTTCGCTGGCAGAGTAAAATTCGACGAGTTTTGCTTGCGGATTGGTTGCCTGAACGACGTTTGCAAGCGCTTTGCGAAGTGCTTGCGGCTTAAGCGTGCTTTGCACCACAAACCCCTGGGGGCCTCCGGAGACTCCCGAGTGTGCAAGGGGTCTGAATGCCGTGCCGCCGACCGAACCGTAAGGCTTCATGCGCAGAGGGGCGACGACGGCCGTCACGCGTCGGGGTTGGGAATTGATGTAGAGGGTGCGTCCGATGACATCGCCGGGTTTTGTGTGCGGCCAGAATTTCTCGGCAGCGGTCTGATCGATGAATATCGATTGAGGGGCGTCCGTAAAGATGCTGGCTGGATTGCCGACCAATACGTGCAAACCTAGCGCCGGCACGATGTGCTGGGTGACAGTCTGGTAGTTGAGCGATAGACTTTTTCCCTGAGACGTTGTGCTCGCGTCGGTTACAACAGTCCCGCCGGAAAACGGGATGACCGTGAGCGTCGCTGCATGGGCTATGTCGGCGCGTTGGTTCAAGCGTTCGAGGAAACGATTATCGAACGAACGTGCCTGCTTGACGTAGGTTTCGTATTGCGCTTCTGTTTGGCGTCCATAGCTGCCTGGCAGGGAAACCCGGATAAAGCTGCGCTGTGTTTGCGTAAAGCCCAGGTTGTGATGCGTCAGTCCGAATACGTTCTCGTGCAGATGGCCGGCCACGACGAGCAGCACGACACTTGCCGCCAGTTGCAGCACGATGAAGGCACGGAGCGTGCGCACCAGTCCACGCCCGCCGGTCGAATGTCCGCCCGACGCCAAATCCGAGAGCAGCGCGCGTGGTGTTCGTAGTCGTCGTAGTCCGCCTACGGCAAGCAAGGCCGTGATGACGAGAACGGCTACCAGCGTTAAAACCAGCACCGGCCAGGAGAAGACGGACGCACCGCCCGCTTGTCCAACCGTCCCCGCCAATGCGCGACTGCCCAACCAGCCGAGGCCGACACCGATGACCCAACCGGCGACGCCGAGCAGGCACAGCTCGCGGGCGCGTTCGGCGTAAAGCCGCCAAGCGCCCGCGCCGAGTGCAACGCGAGTCGCCAATTCGTGGCGGCGCGCAAGCGTATCGGCGGTGGCCAGACCGGCCAGGTTGGCGAGTACCAGCAGAAGCAGCAGCAGCGCAGCCAGTTCGAGCAATTGCAGTCGCGTGATGACGGGGCCGAACTCACGCTGCGCCAGCGTGCTCACATGCGTTACGAGCTTCATGTGCTCGATTTCTGCCTGCCCATCCGCGTTGTAGGCGTGCAAAGCCTGGTGGTAAGCGCGATCAAAGGCGGCATGTAATGCTGCAACCGAGAGATTCGAGCCGGGCCGCACGACGGCATACAGGCCGTAGTCAATGTCATTGGTGGCAGCGGCGGCCTGACGCTGGAAGGGCACCCAGGCGCTAGCGGTGTATCCCTGCACTCCCGGTCCGGAAGGGAAATGCAGTGCCGGTGGCAACACGCCGACCACGCGGTAGTTTTTCCCGTCTAGTACGAGATCCTGATTCAACGCGGCGTTTGCGGAACCGAAGTGCGAGCGGGCGAAGCGATCCGACACCACCATAACGGGTGCCGCACCGGGTTGGGCATCGGCCGGGACGAGTGCGCGCCCGGCAACAACCTGCACGCCAAGCGTGTCCGCCAGCGAAGGCGTGGTATTCAAATAGATAAAACGAATCGGGTTCCCGCTGGCGCTTATCTTCAGCTTGCCGCCTTGCAGTTGATACAAGGCGGTGTCGGCACGACCTTTAAGCGAGTCTGCGAACCGCGTGTAAACAGGGCGGAAAATCCCCAATTGATAGGAAGGCATGGATTTGTAGGCAAGCGTCTGGAAGTACGGCTCATACAAGTTTCGATGACTGGCACCGGGCACGACATTCCCGAACAGCACGCCCAGATTGCCGAGCACGGCGATATTGGCGGCCACGGCAATCGCCAGCGTCGCTACCACGCCGGTCTTGAACGAAGCACGTCGTCCGCCGAAGCGGGGCAGAAATGAAGCCGGAGCAAAATTTTTCATAAAGGGCTCCTGAAGTTCAGAAAATTGCTACGCATGTGCGTTTATGTTGCTTACGGGGTTGGCGCGCCCCGCATGCCGTGCTGGTATGAACGCGGCCGCACCAACAATGACCAACATCGCAACAATGACGAGGATGACGGTTGCAGTCGTAGGCAATCCCAGTTCGGGTTGATTTGCTGCGAGCACGCGTGCCAATTCGTAGGCGGCAGGGATGCCGATCACGACTCCGATCATCCACAGTGCAAGTGCTTCCTTGATGACGCTCAGTCGCAGGCGTGCACTTGTTGCCCCGAGTGCAGCTCGGATAGCGAACTCCTGTCGGCGCACGAGCGAACGATAGGCGAGCAGGGCGAACAGCCCGACGGCGGCGATCAGTACGGAGACCAGCGCCAGCACGCCGAATACTTGCGCCAGATGATTGCGTTCGGCATATGCGCCAGCGATTATTTCGTTGCCACTCTTGAATTTTTCGATACTGGCTTGAGGGTTAATGCTGCGAACGATGTGTTGTATTTCCTTGCGCAGCAGCTTTGGTGAAAGCGTGCTACGTATCACGAAAGACGAGGCGATCACGTGAACGTCGGAACCTGCAAAGTCCATGAATGCCGTGCCGGGAGCTGTCTGGTAGGGCAGAATCCTGAAGGGCTTCACGACGGCGGCAATCCGCAGCGGCGAGTTTGAGATATAAATCGTGCGCCCTATGACGTTCTCCGGCTTGATATTCGGCCAGAATTTCCTGGCGAGTGCCGCATCGACAAAAACGGCGTTGGAAGAAGATTTGAAAATAGCGTTTGGGTTTCCTGCCAGCACGGTTAATCCGGCTGTTTTTACGACGCCGTGCGAGACATTTTGAA
>JBOHZI010000208.1:0-4650 GCA_050738295.1 Gammaproteobacteria bacterium | reverse complement strand
ATCACGGACAACGTACGCATGTTGTGCAGGCGGTCGGCAAGCTTGATCAGAATCACCCGCACATCGGCCACCATGGCGAGCACCATCTTGCGGAAGTTTTCGGCCTGGGCCTCGCGCCGACTCTCGAAGCGAATCTGGGTGAGCTTGGAAACCCCGTCAACCAACCGTGCCACTTCCTCGCCGAACAGTTCGGCGAGTTCTGCCCGCTCCGCCGGCGTGTCCTCAATAACATCGTGCAGCAACGCGGCTTCCAGCGTGGCAGCATCGAGAGACATCCCGGCAAGAATGCGGGCCACCGCGAGCGGATGCGTTATGTAAGGTTCGCCGCTCATGCGACGTTGATCGCTGTGCGCTTCATGCGCATAGATATAGGCGCGGCGCACTTCCTCAATTTCGGCGGGCGCGAGATAGCGCGCCAAGTCCTCACTCAGATCATTCAGGCTGAGTTCCGCGTCATGCGCACCAGATCGCGGTCGATGCAGAGCGCGCATGACAGAGCCCCGTCAAGCCTTTGCGGGCTTTTCCCCGGCGCTGTCCGCTGCCTCGCTTGTTGCTTCTTCTTCGCCGACATCGTCATCATCGTCCTCGTCGTCATCCACGGACAGATCGACTTCGATATCATCGACATCGGGCAGCGTGAAAATTTCGCGCTCGCTCGGCTCGTCGGACTCTTCCAGGATCGAGCGATCCACCAGGCCATCCGCTATCTCGCGCAACGCCACTACAGTGGATTTGTCGCCTTCCAGCTCCACCCGAGCTTCACGGCCATGGGCAAGCTGGCGCGCGCGTTTGGAAGCGACCAGTACGAGGTCGAACAGGTTATCGATTCTAGCGGTGCAGTCTTCGACGGTTACTCTGGCCATGGTGTCTTTAGCGCCGCAGACGCGGCTTTTGAAAGGTATTCAATAGTTTAAGTGATTAGACCCTATCTCACAATACCGCGTGAACCGCGTTGTGCCTCAGCGCCGCTCCGTCAAGGCGCAAGTCGCAGCGCGTAGTCATTCTACGGACAAGGCTTGCAACGCGGGCGGAGCGGTGCTGAGGCACAACCCGAAGGGACGGAACGGATTTCGCCCAGAGCTTTGTCGCTCGTCGCTTATTGGGGATGGCCCAACTGCGCTTCTCGCTTCGCGCTCAGGACGAAATCCGCTTCCGTCGCGACCACGCGGTATTGTGAGATAGGGTCTTGTCAAGTCGACGCTAGCAATTTGGATGCCAGATCCTGCAGTTCCGGGCGCGAACGTTCGGTCGCAGCCCCCTTGCCAGCCACGATAGCGGCCAGATCGGCCAGGGCGCTTTCGAATTCATCGTTGACGACGACGTAATCGTATTCGTCCCAATGGGCCATTTCGGTAGCGGCTGCGGCCATGCGCCGATCAATGATGCGCTCGCTGTCCGTGCCGCGCCCGGTCAGGCGGGCCCGCAGACTCTCCCGCGACGGCGGCAGAATGAAGATCGACACCGTTTCGGGTCGCCGTTCACGCACCTGGCGCGCGCCTTGCCAATCGATTTCCAGCACCACATCACGGCCCTCGGCGCGCTCAGCTGCCACGTCCACCGCCGCAGTGCCGTAGCCGTTGCCGAACACCTCAGCCGATTCAAGAAACTCATCCCCGGCTCGCATCGCGCGGAAATGCTCCAGGTCGATGAAGTGATAGTCGCGCCCATCCATCTCGCCGGGACGTGGCGAGCGCGTCGTGTAGGAAATCGAGAAAACCAGCCTGGGAGTACGCTCTATCAGCGCCTTCAGCAGGGAGGTCTTACCCGCTCCGGACGGCGCCGAAACCACGAACAACTGCCCGCGCGCCGGAGTATGGCCCCCGCTTTCACTCAATGTTCTGCACCTGCTCGCGCATCTCCTCGACCAGCACCCGGCAATCCAGCGCCTGACGATTGGTCTCCAGATCGCCTGCCTTGGAGACCAGCGTACCCGCCTCACGTCCGAGTTCCTGCATCAGGAAATCGAGACGCCGGCCCACGGGCTTGTCCGCACCAAGGAGGCGCCGAACTTCAACAGCGTGCGCCGCCAAGCGGTCAAGTTCCTCGTTGACATCCTGGCGCACAATCAGCACAGCAGCCTCCTGCGCCACGCGTGCCGCATCGACGTTCTCGCCCAGCGCTTCCAGCCGCGCCGTCAGGCGTGATTTGAGTTCCGTTTTCACCGTGGGCAGATGCCCGGCGATGGCAGCCACGCAGGCGTCCAATCGGTCGATCCGCTGCACCAACGCCGCGGCCAGTGCCGCGCCTTCGCGCTCGCGCGCCGCGACCAACCCGGCTATCGCTTCCTCGCTCAAGGCTGAGACCACCGGCAACAGTGTATCGGTAACGGCCACGGGTGGCTCTACCACGCCGGGCCAGGCGAGCAGACTCAAAGCATCCGCGGCCAACGGCATATCGGTTTGTGTTTCACGCTCCAACCGCCGCGCCGCCTGAATTACGTCGCGCGCGAGCGCCTCGTTCACAGCGAAGCCGGCACCTGCCGGCGCGCGCCAGCGCAACTGGACTTCGACGCGACCCCGCGCCAAACCTGAGCGCAACCGCTCGCGCAGTGAATCCTCCAGGGCCCGCAAGGTCTCGGGCAGAGAAATTTTCAGGTCGAGATAGCGATGATTAACCGCGCGCAGTTCCAGCGCAAGTTCGCCCCATTCGCCCTCGCGGCGAGCCAGCGCAAAGCCTGTCATGCTGCGCATTGTCGATCGTCCTGACGTGAAAGCAGGCATGTTACGCTAAGCCACCGTCGAGCGAAACCGCTCGACTCAATGGAATCGTACACGCGTTATGGAGCTAGACAGCGCCCAGGTAAGTCTCATCGGGCACCGTCAGGAGAATCAGGATCGGGCCGAGGTACTGTTCGGCGACGATACCCAATTGGCCATCGTCGCCGATGGCATGGGCGGGCACACGCGTGGCGATCTGGCGGCAGAGATCGCAGTTGCTTCTCTGGTCAACCGGTTTCGCCAACTCGGCAAGCGGCCCATCTCCCCGGACGAGTTCCTCGAAACGACGATTGCCGAGGCTCACCAGGAAGTACTGGAGCTTGGCGTCGGGATGAGCCTCGAGACTCGGCCGGGCACGATCATTGTCTGTGCCCTGGTTACTGGTGATCAATTGCGGTGGGCACATGTTGGCGATAGCCGTGCCTACCATGTGCGCAACGGTCACGTTCTGACCCGTACGCAGGATCAATCGGTCGTCGGAACGTTGCTTGCCAGTGGCGAAATCAGCACCGAACAAGCGCTAATTCACCCGGAACGGCATATGGTCGAATATTGTTTGGGCGTGGACGAGAATACACCGCCCATTCCGACTATCACGCCGCGTAAGCTGGAGGCAGGCGACATCGTCCTACTCTGCAGCGACGGGTTGTGGAGCCAACTCGGTGAGGCCTTTATGGCGGAGCGGCTCAGCAATGCGGACGACTTGCAGATCACGCTGCAATCCCTCGCCGAAGACGCCGTACGCGCCGGTTCTCCACATAGCGACAACGTTACCGCCGTGGCCTTGCGTGCCCAGGATTAGGGCCTTTCATAATGCTTAACACTGAAGGATGACCATGCGATCCGATAACCGTCAGCCAGACGAACTGCGCCCGCTTACAATCACCCGTGCGGTCAATCGCCATGCCGAAGGGTCGGCGCTTATCGAATGCGGCGCGACCAAAGTACTGTGCACCGCCTCGGTGGAAGATCGAGTGCCGCCTTTTTTGCGCGGCAGCAAACGCGGCTGGACGACGGCACAGTACGGCATGTTGCCGCGCGCCACCGGCACCCGCAGCGAACGCGAAGCCGCGCGTGGAAAACAGGGCGGACGCACCCAGGAAATCCAGCGTCTGATCGGGCGCAGCCTGCGCACCACCGTGGACTTCGATCTCCTGGGCGAACGCACCATTACGCTCGACTGCGATGTGCTTCAAGCCGACGGCGGTACCCGCACCGCCGCCATCACCGGCGCCTGGGTCGCGCTGGCCGAGGCCGGTGACTGGCTGGTGAAAGAGGGCCGCTGCAAAACCACGCCGATAACCGCCCAGGTGGCTGCCGTGTCGGTCGGCGTCTGGCGCGGCGAACCCGTGCTCGATCTGGCCTATATCGAGGACAAGGATGCCGATGTCGATTGCAACATCGTAATGAACGCGGCCGGTCACTTCGTCGAGATTCAGGGCACGGCAGAAGGCGCCACATTCGACGATGCCGCGCTGACCCGCATGCTTGCTCTTGCACACATGGGGATCGACCTTCTGCTCGCGGCTCAGCGTGACTGCCGGAGCGCAACTGCGTGAAGCGGCAGGTGGTCATCGCCACCGGCAACCGCGGCAAGCTCGCCGAATTGATCCCCCTACTCGCGCCACTCGGCCTGGAGCCCGTCGCGCAATCGGAATTCGGCCTCACCGGCGTCGCCGAGGACGCTCCGACCTTTATCGAAAATGCACTTGCCAAGGCCCGCGCTGCAGCACACGCTACGGGTCTACCCGCCATCGCCGACGATTCCGGCCTGGAAGTCGCGGCTTTGGACGGCGCGCCCGGCGTGCATTCCGCACGCTATGCAGGGGAGCACGGCAACGACGACGCCAACAATGAAAAACTGCTCGCGGAACTGAGAGAGCGTCCGGAGGCTTCGCGCCAGGCGTGCTTTCGTTGCATAGCGGTGTATCTG
>JBOHZI010000207.1:0-4651 GCA_050738295.1 Gammaproteobacteria bacterium | reverse complement strand
AAACGGCAAAGGGAATATGCCCCTGGCACGAAAATTGCCTACGATCCGGCGCTGGTTGCCCGGCTGAAGAGCCGACATGTCGAGTTGACCGGTTTGTATAAAGAACTGGTGGCGCACGAAAGAAATGCGGATTTGTCCGCTGTGACGGAAAGTTTGCGCGAGTTCGGCAGCCTGCTGGAACGGCACCGGTTGGAGGAGAATCTGCGTCTTTACCTCTATCTCGACAAGTGTCTCGCTCAGCAGCCTGCCGAGGGAAAACGTGTCGATGATATCAAGCGCGATATGGAAAGCATGGGACGCAGGATAAGCGAACTCGTGCGCCGCTACGAGAAAGAGGGCGTTAACGGCGGCAATCTGCGCATGTTCAGAGACGATCTGGAGTGGATCGGCACGGCGCTCGATAAACGTATAAAACGCGAAGAATCGTCGCTCTACACCCTGTACCGGCCACCGCACGCCTACGCCTAAGCATTACGGGGCATTCAGCGTACACTGGGTCGGCGTTAAACGGTGCAAACTCGTGCCTGGAAACCTGATCGAAACGGTAGTTATTCATTGCCCCTATTGTGGCGAGGCGTTTGATATCGTTGTCGATTGTTCGGCGGGTGATCAGCGCTACGTGGAAGACTGCCAGGTATGTTGCCAACCCATGGAGTTGGCGGTCACGCTCGACGAAACCGGCCTTCCGGCGGTTGCGGTTGCGCGCGAAGACGAGGCCTAAAGGAAGTTGGACATGAGCGGCCGCTAAACTGATAGCACCTTCAACCCGGATGCGCCGATGTCCACGTTGCTGCTCTATCATGTAGACGCCTTTGCCGACCGGGCATTTTCTGGCAACCCCGCCGCCGTCGTGCCGCTTGCCGAGTGGCTGGACGATGACGTGCTCACGCATATTGCCGCGGAAAACAACCTTTCCGAAACCGCGTTTTTTATCAAACAGTCCGGGCGATTCCATATCCGCTGGTTTACGTCGGTGCGAGAGGTGGATCTGTGCGGCCATGCTACGCTCGCTACAGCGTTCGTCATTACGCGCTTCCTGGACAGGTCCGCGAATGAACTCGTGTTCGATTCGGCGAGCGGCGAATTGCGCGTCCGCAAGGCGGGGGAGAAGCTCGAACTCGACTTCCCCGCTCGCCCACCGCAGCCCATGGATGAGGCGCTCGCCAAGCGGGTTGAGAAAGCACTGGGGCAAACGCCTGTCTGGTGCGGACAAACACGCAACGCGAATCCGGACAGCGACAAACTGCTGGCCGTGTTCGATTCTGCCGCGAGCGTGAAGACGTTAGCCCCCGACAGCGCGGCCCTTGTTGAGTTACCGGGCCAGGGTGTGATCGCCACAGCTCGCAGCGAGGAGTGCGATTTCGTGTCGCGTTATTTCGTGCCCAAGCTGGGCATACCCGAAGATCCGGTGACCGGTTCAGCGCACTGCACCCTGATTCCCTATTGGGCAGAGGCGCTTGGCAAACGCGAATTCTTCGCCCGCCAAGTGTCTGCGCGGGGCGGCGAACTATGGTGCCGCCTTGAAGGCGAGCGAGTGCGCATCGGCGGGCATTGCGCACTTTATCTCGAAGGCCGCATCACGATCTGAGCATTCGAGTTCCCCTGGGCAGTACTACTCGGCAGGCTGATCGGTTTCTGCGTCTTTCGCTGGGCGACGGTGGAAGAGTGCGTCGGCGATGGCGATGATGGCGCCGACGGTGATCGCCGAATCGGCAAGGTTGAAGGTCGGGAAGTACCATGCGGTGTGCCAGTGCACCTGGATGAAGTCGATCACGTGCGCGTGCCATACGCGGTCTACGGCATTGCCGAGTGCGCCGCCCAGGATGAGAGAAAGCCCAGCCGCGAGCCAGGCTTGGCCGCGGGCAGGCAGGCGGCGCAACCATACCAGGATCGCGGCCGCGAATACGAGCGCGAGCACCACGAACAGCCACTGTTGCCAGCCGTTGGCCCCAGCGAACATGCTGAAAGCCGCCCCTTTATTGACGATGAGGGTGATGTTGAGCACGGGCAGCACATGTATGCGTTCGTACGGCTGCACGTAGTAAAGCACGAGTAGTTTGCTGAACTGATCGGCCACCAGAATCAGCAGCCCCAATAACAACCAGCGCACCGGTGGGTGACCGGGGATCACGAAGCGTTCGGCATCGAAATGGCGCAAGTGATTTTTACCGATGCCGACAAAGCGGCGGATGGCGTCGATGCCCTTGGTTTTGCTCATGTCCAGTGCCTCGCCTCAGGTGCGTTGCCGATATTGCCCGCACAGCGGGCGCACAGCATCGGATGTTCTATCAGCGTACCGACTTCGGGCGTGCGGTGCCAGCATCGTTCGCAGCGTGCGCAGGCGCTGGCAGCGAGCGTGATCCACACGCCGGGTTCGCTGGCTGCGACTGCGTGTTCGGGGCGGTTCTCAGCGGGATGCAGACGCAGGGCGGAGACGATGAATACAAAATGCAGCTCATCGCTCAGCGGAGCCAGGGCGTCCAGCCATTGCCGTTCCAGATAAAGATCGACCTCGGCTTCCAAGCCGCTGCCCAGTACGCCGTCGCGCCGCGCCGCCTCTATGGCCGGCAGCAACGTCTCGCGCAGCGCGAAAACGCGTTTCCAGTTGACGTCGTCGGTGCGCACTTCGGGCAAGTCGTGCCACTGCGTGAGCATGACCGAGGCCTCGCGTTCGCCGGGCAGGTGGCTCCACACTTCCTCGGCGGTAAAGCACAGGACGGGTGCAAGCCAGCGCACCAGCGCCTCGACCACATGCCACAGCGCGGTCTGCGCCGAGCGCCGTCCCGTGCTCCGGGCTGGCATGGTGTAGAGCCGATCCTTGGTGATGTCGAGGAACAGCGCGCCGAGTTCGGTCACGCAGAAGTTGTGCACACGCTGATAGATCAGGTGGAAATCGTAGCGCTCGTAGGCCGTTTCGATCTGCGTGCCGAGCGCAGCGGCGCGCGCTACCAGCCAGCGGTCGAGTGCAAGCAGTTCACCGGGTTCGAGCGCATCGCGTGCGGGGTCGAAGTCGTAGAGATTGGAAACCAGGAAGCGCAGCGTGTTGCGCATACGCCGGAAGGCGTCCGCCGTACGCGTGAGGATCTCGTCGGAGACGGCAATCTCGCGTCGGTAATCGGTGGCAGCAACCCACAGGCGCAGGATATCGGCGCCGAGGCGATCCACCACCTTCTGCGGCGCAATCACGTTGCCGATGGATTTCGACATCTTGCGACCGTTGGCGTCCACGGTAAAACCATGTGTGAGTACGCCGCGATAGGGCGCCTCGCCGTTGAGTGCGACACCAGTCAGGAGCGAGGACTGAAACCAGCCACGATGCTGATCGGAGCCTTCCAGATACAGTGCGGCGGGGACTTCCAGTTCTTCGCGCGCGGCGAGCACGCAGTAATGCGTGAGCCCGGAATCGAGCCACACGTCGAGAATGTCGTTGGCCTTTTCGTACTGCCCGACTTCGTTGCCCAGCAGCTCCGCCGGATCGAGTGCGTCCCAGGCTTCCAGTCCGTGTTTGGCGATGCGTTCAGCGACGGCTTCCATCAGCCGTGCGCTGTCGGGATGCGGCTCGCCCGTGTCGCGGTGCAGGAACAGCGCGAGTGGTACGCCCCAGATGCGCTGGCGCGAGATGCACCAGTCGGGACGTCCGGCAACCATGGTGCGGATGCGTTCCTCAGCCCACTCCGGTGTCCATTCGACTTTTTCGATGGCGGTGAGCGCGGTACTGCGCAGATCGTTCGCCGCGAGATCGATGAACCACTGCGGCGTGGCGCGAAAAATCAGCGGGCTCTTGTGTCGCCAGCAATGCGGGAAGCTGTGTTGGTACGGCGCATGGGCGAGCAGCACGCCGCGCGCTTCGAGTTCGGCGATGAGTGTCTTGTTTGCTGCTGCGATGTCCATGCCCGCGACCAGCGGCGTACCGTCGATAAAGCGGCCCTCGCCGTTCACCGGACTGAACACGGGCAGGTCGTAACCGCGCCCGACGTAATAGTCGTCCTGACCGTGCGCAGGCGCGGTATGTACGGCGCCGGTGCCGACTTCGGTCGTCACGTGATCACCGAGGATGACGGGGACTTGTTTGTCCAGCCAGGGATGGGCGAGCAACTGATTTTCCAGCGCCGCGCCCTGGGCATGGCCCAGCGTTTCGATGGCTTCGGCGTCGTAGCGTTCGAGCGCAGCAGGCGCGAGTTCGGCGGCGAATACCAGGGCTTGGCGTTTGTCGTGCACGGTGGCTGCTACCAGCACGTAGTCGAGCGCGGGATTCAGCGTCACCGCTTCGTTCGCGGGCAGCGTCCACGGCGTGGTGGTCCAGATCGGTATGGCGACCGGCAGATCGGTCTCCACCCCAAAGTCTTTGGCCACTGCTGCCGGGTCGATCGCGCGGAAGGCCACATCCACCGACGGCGAAGTGATCTCCGCGTATTCGACTTCGGCCTCGGCGAGCGCGGAGCGACAATCGCGGCACCAGTGCACCGGCATATCACGACGGGTGAGATAGCCCGCGCGGATCATCGCCGCCATGGCCTTCAACTCACGGGCTTCATACTCACGGTTCAGCGACAGGTACGGGTGGTCCCAGTCGCCGAGCACACCCAGACGTATAAAGTCGGCGCGTTGGCGGTCGATCTGCTCGCGGGCGTAGTCGCGGCAGGCCTGGCGG
>JBOHZI010000206.1:0-4682 GCA_050738295.1 Gammaproteobacteria bacterium | reverse complement strand
CTTCTACTTCAACAAATTCCGCAACGGCTCCGTCGCGCGCGGCTTCCATGGCCGGGCATTGCGCGAAATGGCGAGCTATTCATGGCCCGGCAACATTCGCGAGCTGATCAACCGCATTCGCCGCGCGACACTGATGTGCGAAGGGCCGCTGGTCACGGTGGCCGATCTCGGACTGGATCGCCGTGCCGCGCCGCGCGAGTTTCTGACGCTTGATTCCGCCCGTCACAAGGCTGAGAAGGAAGCGATCCACCTGGCGTTGCAGCGTGCTCACAACAACGTGACGCACGCCGCAGCGGATCTCGGCATATCGCGCGTGACGCTCTACCGGCTGGCCGAGAAGCACAAAATCGTCAACGCCTGATCCGGTCCGGGTTCGAACAGCCGACGCGGTACGCCTGTACCGTGCCGGCTGTCGGCGTTCGCCGTTCGTTAGTATCTCCTTTTCCGTTCGTGCCGTGTCAAACGGCGCCGCGCTGTAACGAGTGACGCGTTCCTGTTACACATTCCTCGCAATCCGTTTGATGGCGCGGGTTTCGGCCGCCTCGCCGGCAATGCGGTGTAACCGCGGCGTGACACGCGAATTCACCTTCAGCCTCCGCATACTGAGCTTGATCGCTGATTTTTAAGCAATATCCGGCAGTGGCACAGTCGTTGCGATGAAGCGGCAGGAGGTTCTAACGATGAAGACTGCCGGCATTCCGAAATACCACCACCGCATCCACCCGATCGACCGCTGCCGGCGGTGGTCGCGCTTCGTAGCCGGCACGGCTGCATTGTTTGCGTCGGTTGCAGCGTGGGCCGGTCCGGCCGTTCCGGAACCGGTGGTGGCACGCACTTCCGGTCAATTAATAACGCCGAGCGCGCGCAGCACCACGCCGGTCACCGTTTCTGTGAATTCCCACAGCGTCGATCTGCCAATCGGTTTCGATCAACAGCCGCTTGATGATCGCGCGCTCAGCCAGTATCGCGGTGCAGGCGAAAACAGCGTAGCACCCGACACTCGCTCACATGTCGCCGTCATCCTGTGGGATGAACGCGGCAGCGGCGGGCAGGGTGGCGGGCCGGTCAAGAGCGGATCGACCGGCTACGGCAACACGCAGGCCACCAGCGTCGTGGCCGTGCGCGTTCGGTGAGACCGACATGAAAAAAACATCACTGATGTTTGCGATTTTATCCGCGGGGCCGCTGCTGCTCGGTTTGCTTCCGCAAGCGCGAAGCGATCCCGGCGACATGATCATCACGCGTACGGTCAGTCCGCGCAGCGCCTTTCGTTCCGGCAGCGGACCGGTTGGCTCCAAGGCGAATCCAGGGCAGCAGGTGCAATCCGCGCTGGGACTGAACCAAAATCCCGGCGGCACGGTGGCGCGTGAGTTGAATAACACCGACTTTGCCAATGTGGTGACGGGTTCGCCAATGCGCGGCGGCAATCTCGGCACGTCCGGGGCCGGCATGACCGGTGCGTTGGCGAGCAACAGGCTGGATGGAACCAGCGGCGGGGTGGTCGGGCGTGTGATGACCGGAACGCTCGGCGGTGGCGGTGGCGGGGCAATCGGAAGTATCGGCGGCACGGTGCAACAGGCGACCGGCCAACTGATGGATGCGCTCAAGGGCGCCGGGCTGATGGGCCGATAGCACAGGGGTGAACATGAACCGCTACCACCGCCAATTGCCGGTAACACTGATTGCAGTCGCCATTGCTGCTGGTGCGGGTCTCGCACAGGCAGCTGACCCGGCACCGGAGATTCCGGCGTCTGTGACCCAGAGTGTGATCGGGCCGTATGCGCTTTCCGGCGTTCGCGGACGGGCCGCCGTCAACCAGGCGGCTGGAGATTCCAATGCTCAATCCAGTGCAGCAGCGCTGGTGATCGGAACCGGCCTGAGTTCGGCAACGGTGAATGCCATGCAGAACACGGCTGGTGCTGCGGGCAATCAGCCGAATGCGGCATCAGCCAGTATTGGCGATCACGCGTTCGCCAATGCCACCGGTCTGGTTTCGATCAATCAGACCAGCGGCGTCGCGAATGCGCAGGCCAACAGCGCAACGCTGGGAGTGGGCTCTGGAGTGGAAATCGTGACGGACAGCGTGCTGGCCGCCACGGCTTCCAATGCAGGACCGGCAGGAGACGGGACCACCAAAACAAGCCGTCAGGCGGTATCGATCGCCGATACCGCATTTGATGGTGCGCGCGGCCTGGTCCAGGTCAACCAGTCGGCGGGGTCGGGCAATGCGACGGCCAACACCTTCGCGCTCCGGGTTCAACCGGGCGTAACACCGTAGTCAAACTGAAACTCAAGGAGTTCGAAATGAGACTGCAATTGAAACCTGCAACGCTGGCGCTCGCCGTGGCATTTGCGTTTGCGGCGCCACTGGCGTTTTCGCAGGAGACCGGCATCACGGATCCAATCACTGAAAATGTGAACGTCAACGTCAACAAGAGTGTTTCCAACACCAAGGACGTTACCGTAAAGGGCAACGTCAAGGTGAAGGGCACGATCAACATCAAGTCTGATGCCGAGGCGATGACCAAGGCTGACCAGCAGTCGACGAAGAACACCACAGACAATGAAAAGTCGGACAATAATTTGGCGACCGTCGATGGCAACGCGGGGTCCAACGCCCAGGGCAATATCGGGATCAACGTCAGCGCTGGCGCCAACAATGTGCAGGCGAACAACTCGGCTCTCGCGGCGCAGGACAAGAGCGACGTGTTCGGCCATACGGATGCCGAAACATTCGTTGACCAGTCCACCAACAACAATCATGTGAAAAATTTTTCGAGCTTCGGGACAAGCACCGCGACTCTCGGCGGCAATGCTCTGCAAAACGCGCAAGGCAACATCACTGCCAACGTCGCGGCCGGGTTTGACAACGTGCAGGCGAACAGTCTGGCGGTTGCGGTCGGCGACGCGAACCTTGCGGAAGCGTCGGCGATCTCGTTTCAGTCGAGTGACAACAATGGCGTCCTGAACAACTGCATGCACAAAACCGCTGACATAACAGGCAACGCCCTGGCAAATGCGTCGGGCAACATTGGTGCGAATGTCGCGGCTGGTTCCAGCAACGCGCAGAGCAATGCGTTGGCAGTCACCGCGTCGCTGACCGCCCCCCAGTAAGCACAAGGATCATCCATACGGCACATTTCGGTGCACCGGCCCGTAAGGCACGGTGAGCCGATCCCCACAACGAAAAGGAGCAATGAAAATGAAACCTCGCAATCTGATCGCGCCGATGACCGTTGCCGTCGCAATGGCGTTCGCCGCGCCGCTGGTACTGGCGGACAGCCTCAGCGACCCGATCCAGGAAACCGTCAATGTCGACGTCACCAAAAACGTTTCCAACACCAAGGACATCAGCGTGAAGGGGACCGTCAAGGTGAAGGGCACCATAAACGTCAAATCCGACGCCGAGGCGCTGACCAAAGCCGATCAGCAGTCGACGAACAACACCAACGAAAATTACACCGTCAATGACAATCTTGCCCATATCAACGGTAATGCTGCGCAAAATGCGCAGGGCAACATCCAGTTGAACGCCACTGGCGGCGACAACAACGTGCAGGCGAACAACGCGGCGCTCGCGGCACAGGACAAAAACAACGTATTCGGCCGTCTCGATGCCGAAACGTACGTCGATCAGTTGACCAGCGGCAACCGTGTCACCAACCAGGGAACCGCCGTCGTCCCGGGTTCACCGTCGGGCCCCATCAGCAATACCGCAGAGATCAATGGTAATGCGCTGTCCGGCGCCCAGGGCAACATCCAAGTCAATGTATCAGGTGGCGACGACAACGTGCAGGCAAACAGCCTCGCGGCGGCAGTCGGCAACGCGAGCCTCGCGAATGCTTCGGCGATATCGTACCAGTCGACCGGCAGCCAAAACTCTGTAAGCAACACGTACGTGGTCAACACAGCAACCCTTGGCGGCAATGCACTGCAGAACGCGTCAGGCAACATCGGCGTGAACATCGCAGCCGGCACCAACAACGCGCAAAGCAACTCCTTGGCAATCACTGCATCGCTACAGCAGTGAACCGGATGATCGCGCGGACGGGCTTGGTCTCATGATTCGGAGTTAAGCCCGGAGCAGTTGGCGCGAAAGGCGTTTCCGGCCGGAGTTCTGTCTCCGGCCGGATTTTCAGGTGCGATCGGCGATGCACCACGGCGCATCGGTATGGCGGCGTATGGAGGGGACGACATGCTTGTAAAAACAATGAATAGGCTGATGAAGGCTGCAGTGGCGGTAGCCGCGGCGGTCTTCGCCGTCAGCGCAGCCGCCCAGGCGATGGATATCGGTAACGTGATACCCGGCGCCGGCCCGGTACGGGTCGATGTTACCAGCATGCGCGGATTGCGTTACATCAACATGGTGCCGCAGCACACCGATTTCTCATGCGGTGCTGCAGCGCTGGCGACGATTCTCAAGTATGCGTACGGGCGCGATGTCACCGAAGCGCAGGTGATCCAGGGATTGTTCAAGGTCAGCGATCCACAGATTGTTCGCACCAAGGGGTTTTCACTGCTGGACCTGAAGAATTATGTCGACACGCTCGGCTTTCGCGGGCGCGGCTACGAGGTCGAACCGGCGGTGCTCGATCGCATCAAGATTCCGGTGATCGTGCTGCTCGACATCAACGGCTACAAGCACTTCGTCGTATTCGAAAAGGCACAGGGCGACACCATCT
>JBOHZI010000205.1:0-4691 GCA_050738295.1 Gammaproteobacteria bacterium | reverse complement strand
GTCATATCCTCACCAAGAAGAGCAGCAAACGCAAACGCAATTTGCGGGCTACCGCGCTGATCGCCGAACAGGATCATAAGAGCGTGAGCCGAATGCTGCCCTACGCTTAAGGAGGAATCACGATGGCACGAGTCAAACGGGGCGTAACCGCCCATCGCAAGCACAAGAAGGTGCTCAAGCAAGCCAAGGGTTACTACGGCAACCGTAGCAAGAATTGGCGTACCGCTAACCAGGCGGTGTTCAAGGCAGGCCAATATGCCTACCGCGACCGCCGCGTGCGCAAGCGCGAATTCCGCGCCCTGTGGGTGGCACGCATTAATGCGGGTGCGCGCATGCACGGCCTGTCCTACAGCCGTTTCATGCATGGGCTGAAACTGGCCGGTATTGAGCTTGATCGCAAGGTGCTCGCCTATCTGGCGTTGAACGATCAAACTGCTTTTGCCGCGCTGGTGGAAAAGGCACGCGGCGAGCAATGAGCGACGGGGGCCGAAGCCCCCGTTTTCTCTCCCCTTGAATAACCGGTAGCTTTATCGTGGAGACAGCCACCCAGGAAGTCGAGCGTATTCGACAATCGGCGCGTGCCGATATTGAAGACGCGGGCGATGTGCAGACACTGGAAGCCGTGCGTGTCGAATACCTTGGACGCAAGGGGCGAGTCAAGACGCTGCTCGCTCAGGTGGGCCAGCTCGCGGCGGACGCACGCCCTGCTTACGGCGAAGCAATCAATGCACTCAAGGCCGAGCTGGCCGCCGGGCTCAATGCACGGCGTACCACGCTGGAAGCCGGTGCGCGCGAACGCGAGGAAGCCCGTGCCGCGGTGGACATTACGCTGCCGGGGCGAGGCCAACGCACGGGCGTGCGTCACCCGGTGAAGCAAACCCTGGCACGCATGGAGCAGCTCTTCGTTGCGGCCGGTTTCGAGGTGGCCCACGGCCCCGAGGTCGAAGACGAACACTACAATTTCGAGGCTCTCAATATCGCCGCCGATCATCCGGCGCGCGCCATGCACGATACGTTCTACCTCAACGACGGACGTCTGCTGCGCACACACACCTCGCCGGTGCAGATTCGCCATCTGGAAAAGGTAGGCGGACCGCCGGTGTGGATGATCGCCCCGGGCCGCGTGTATCGCCGCGATTCCGATCTCACGCACACCCCGATGTTTCATCAGATCGAAGGCCTGGTGATCGACGAAGGCATTCACATGGGCCATTTGAAGTGGGTGCTCACTCAGTTCATGCGCGGGTTCTTCGAGAAAGACCTCGCGGTGCGTTTTCGTCCGTCCTATTTCCCCTTTACCGAGCCCTCGGCGGAACTCGATGTAAGTTGCGTGCGTTGCGATGGCGCGGGCTGCCGCGTGTGCGGTGCGACCGGCTGGCTGGAAGTGCTGGGTTGCGGCATGGTGCATCCGCGTGTGCTGGCCGAGGCCGGCATCGATCCTGCACGACACAGCGGTTTTGCCTTCGGCATGGGGGTCGAGCGTCTGGCCATGTTGCGCTATCGGGTTGAGGATCTGCGGCGCTTTTTCGAGAACGACGTGCGCTTTCTGGCGCAGTTTGCCTGAGGACGAATTTTAATGCGCGTCAGTCTTGATTGGTTGCGGAGTTTGTGCGATGGCGGCCTCGATGCCGCTGGGCTCGCCAAGCGTCTGGTGAATCAGGGGCTGGAAGTGAGCGCGGTGTGGCAGATGTCGGCGCCGTGCGATCGTATCGTGACGGCACGGGTCACGGAGATCGCACAGTTGCCGCGCACCAATCTGCAATGCCTGGTACTCGATGCCGGTGAGGCAGGTCAATTCAACGTGGTCTCGGCGGCGCCCCATCTGCACCAGGGCATGGTCGGTGCGCTGGCGCTGCCCGGTGCCACGCTTCCCGACGGGCGGGTGATCGAGGCGCGCGAATACCAGGGGCAAGCCTCGGAGGCGATGCTGTGTGCAGCGGCGGAAATCGGCCTTGGCGAGGTGTCCGACCGGCTGCTCGCGTTCACCGAGGACACTGTGCTGGGTCAGACGGTTGCTGAACTCTACGGGTTGCCCGATACCTGTCTGGAAGTGGATTTGACGCCTAACCGCGGCGATTGCTGGTCGATGCTGGGTATTGCCCGTGAAGTACATGCCGGAACCGAGGCGTCGTTGCAGCCTCCCGCCGTGGAGCCGGTCGAGCCCTCGCAGCGCCGGGAATTGGTTGTTGAGGTGGCTGAACCGGCGGCCTGTCCGCGCTACGCAGGTCGGGTGCTGACCGATATCGATGCGCTTGCCGTGACGCCCCTGTGGATGAGCGAACGGCTGCGCCGGGCGGGCTTGCGCCCCACCTACCCAGTGGTGGACGTACTCAACTACGTGATGCTGGAACTGGGCCAGCCGCTGCATGCATTCGACGAGACGAAGCTGCACGGCGGCCTCACAGTGCGCCTGGCCGAAGCGGGCGAAATCATCACCTTGCTTGGCAACGACGAGGCCGTCGAACTGGTCCCCGACATGCTGGTGATCGCCGACAAGCACGGGCCGGTGGCGGTCGCCGGCGTGATGGGTGGCGAGCACAGTGCGGTCAGCGCCACTACATCGTCGATATTCATCGAGAGTGCCTTTTTTGCGCCTGCCGCGATCCGCGGCCGCGCCCGGCGGCTGGGGCTTGCGACGGAAGCCGCTCATCGTTACGAACGTGGGGTTGATCCTGACTTGGCACCGCTCGCGCTGGAGCGGGCCACGGCGCTGATTGTCGAGATCTGCGGGGCGCGGCCGGGTCCGGTGACGCTGCGCGAAGCCGCGCAGGAGCTGCCCGTGCATACGCCGTTGGAGTTTCGCACGGCCACGCTGCGGCGGCTGACCGGTCTGGACCGGGACGCCGAGGCCTGTGCCGGAATTTTCCGGCGGTTAGGCTTCCATGTGCGGACGACAGGCGATTTCTCACTCGCGGTTACGGCCCCCAGCGCACGTTTCGATATCGAAAACGAAGCCGATCTGGTGGAGGAAGTGGCGCGCATCGTCGGTTTCGACAGCATTCCCGCTGTGGCTCCGGCGCGGCATCTGCGTCCGCTGCGTCTGGACACGGCAGCGCCACGCAACGAACGCCTGTGTGCACTGGCTGCGACGCGTGGTTACGACGAGGCGCTGACCATGAGCTTTGCCGCGGGCGAACGTGACGCCGCGCTGGCACCTGCCGCCACGGCGGCGCTCGAATTGCATAATCCGCTTTCCGCCCGCGAAGCCGTGTTGCGCCGAAGTCTGTGGCCGGGTCTGATCGATGCGCTGGCACACAACACGGCACGCCGGGCCGAGCGGGTGCGTCTGTTCGAAATGGGCGCCGTGTTCGCCGTGGATCGGGAACAGCGCGAACATCTGTCCGGCGTGGTCTGGGGACCAATTGTCCCCGAGCAGTGGGGAGCCACTGCACAGCCGGCGGATTTTTTCGATATCAAGAGCGACGTTCATGCACTGCTGGTTGCAGCCGGAGTCGAATCGGCGGCTATTGCCTACGAGTCCTCCGAGCGTGCGGCACTGGCCAATGGCAGGCGCGCGCGGGTGCGAGTGGGTGAGTGTATATGCGGCGAATTCGGCGTGCTTTCGCCACGTCTTGCTGCCGCATGGGATATTGCCGGCGAGGTGCTGCTGTTCGAAATCGATCTTGATTCCTTGCCCGCGCCACGCACCGTACAAGCGACGGCTGTGCCGCGTTTTCCCGCAGTACGCCGGGACCTCGCGCTAGTGGTAAAGAACTCGGTCAGCGCGGCGCAGCTCGAAGACAGCGTACGCCGCCATGGGGGTCCGCGCCTGAGCGCCGTGCGCATTTTCGATGTTTATGCGGGGGAGGGCATCCCCGCAGAGGCCCGTAGTATCGCGTTGGGCTTGATTTTTCAAGATTTTTCCCGCACTCTCACCGATGCGGAAGTGGATGCCGCGGTGTCGGCCATCGTGGCCGGACTGGGCGAAGAGAAGGGAGCTTATGTGCGCAGCTGAAACTCAAGCCGTGACCAAGGCGGAATTGACCGAGGTGTTATTCGACGAACTCGGTTTGAATAAACGTGAGGCCAAGGAGCTGGTCGAACAGTTTTTCGAGGAGGTCATTGCCGCCTTGGTGGCGAGCGATGCCGTCAAGCTTTCGGGCTTCGGAAATTTCGAACTGCGCGACAAGGAACAGCGCCCGGGGCGCAATCCGAAAACCGGGGAAGCGATTCCCATCAGCGCCCGCCGTGTCGTAACATTCAAGGCGGGACAAAAACTTAAAATGCGGGTAGAAGGACATGTTGGAAGCCAGTCATAACGGCGAACTGCCGGCCATTCCGGCCAAGCGTTACTTCACGATCGGGGAGGTGAGCGAGCTGTGCGAGGTCAAACCGCACGTGCTGCGCTACTGGGAGCAGGAATTTCCTCAGCTCAAGCCCGTGAAACGTCGCGGCAACCGCCGCTATTACCGTCATCATGACGTGCTGTTGATTCGCCAGATCCGTGGCCTGCTTTACGAAGAGGGCTACACCATCGGCGGCGCGCGGCATCGCCTGGAGGGTCACGAGGCCCAGGAAGACCAGGCTCAGAGCCGCCAGATTATCCGCCAGGTCCGTTCCGAACTGGAAGATCTGCTGAGCGTACTGGCGCGCTGAAAGCCGAAGCGCAATTCGTTATTTCAGTTAATATAGTCAACCAATTCGGGGTGTAGCGCAGCCTGGTAGCGCACCTGCATGGGGTGCAGGTGGTC
>JBOHZI010000204.1:0-4709 GCA_050738295.1 Gammaproteobacteria bacterium | reverse complement strand
CGACCACGCGACCAAGCAGCGCCTCGCCCACCGGCACCTCTAGAATGCGTCCGGTGGTCTTGGCGGTGCCGCCTT
The DNA here is from genome assembly GCA_050738295.1 of Gammaproteobacteria bacterium. Classification (GTDB taxonomy): domain Bacteria; phylum Pseudomonadota; class Gammaproteobacteria; order JAKDMP01; family JAKDMP01; genus JBAUSV01. Next base: position 4,634 of record JBOHZI010000204.1, on the reverse strand, counting down.
CGGCAATGCCGGTGTAATCGCCGAGTATCACGACGCCGACCGAATCGCGTTCGAGGTTGAGCGCCAGTCCGAAGGTGTCGTTGTCGAACTCGATCATCTCGCCGTACTGCGCGTCGCCGAGCCCGTGAATGCGCACGATACCGTCGGAGACGGCGACAACCGTGCCGACATTGCGCTCCTCGACCGCAGGCTTGAACTGCTCGATGCGTTCCTTGATGAGCGCGGTGATTTCTGATGCGTTGAGTTGATCCATATCTGAACTGATCCTCTGAAATTCCTTAACCGGTCATGGTTTTCGCAAGCCGCCGCAACCGCGTAGCAAGCGAAGCGTCTATAACTTGGTCGCCGATCCGCATCACGACCCCGCCGATGATCTCGGGCACCACCTCGAAACTGGCCTCGATTTTGCGCCCGAAGCGCTTGGCCAGCGCCGCGATCAGCCGCTCCGAAGAGGCTTCACCGAGCTTCTCCGCAGTCTCGATGGTGACGTCCACGGTTGTCTCCGCCTCGGCCGCCAGGCGACCGAACTCCGCGGTCACCGCGGGTAGCACTTCGAGCCGTCCGTTGGCCGCCATCAGTCGCAGCAGATTGGCACCACCACTCGGCAGATCGCCGGCCAACTCACCGATAAGCGCTGCGCGCTCGTCGTGCCCCACTTCGGGGCTCGTGATGAGATCGCTCACCGGAGTGAGTGCGACCAGTGCCGCCAGGCGCTCGAAAAACGCACCCCACGGCGCCAGTGCATCCGCATCACGCGCGTATTCAAAGGCAGCGCGCGCATAGGGCCGGGCGAGTGTCGCTAAATCAGCCATTGAAGAGCTTTTCCGCAAACTCATCGACCAGCGAGGCATGCGTTTTGGGATCGATTTCACGCTCGAGAATGCGCCCGGCCGCGGCCGCGGCTATGCGCGCAAAGTCGCCGCGCAGGTTTTCACGCGCCTGGCGCGAGGCTTGCTCGATCTCCTCGCGTGCACGATCCATCTCACGCGTGCGTTCGACTTCCGCCTCGCCGCGCGCGGCCTCAACGATCTCTCGTGCACGCCGGTTGGAGCCGTCGATGATCTCGGTGGCCCGGCTGCGTGCTTCCTCGATCGCCTCTGCGACCCGGACCTCGGCCCGCTCCAGTTCCTTCTGGCTCTTCTCGGCGGCCGCGATGCCGTCGGCAATGCGCTTCTTTCGCTCGTCCATGACGGCCATCAGCGGGCCCCACAGAAAACGCTTGAGCAGCCAGATCGTTACCAGGAAAACGATGATCTGGACAATAAGGGTTCCGGTAATGGCTACCATGGCATCCTCTCTTTAATCCTTTCCGTAACGACGATCAACCCGCACCGGCCGCTTTTGCCGCCAGCTTGGCCGAAGTGGTCACGAAGGTGCTCACGAAGGGGTTGGCGAACAGGAACCACATTGCCACGCCGAACAGGATAAACGGGAAGGATTCCATCAGGCCGGCAAAAATGAACATGTTCACCATCAGCGAACCGCGCATTTCGGGCTGACGCGCGATCCCTTCCAGGGTCTTGGAACAGATCAGGCCCCAGCCGATGGCCGAGCCCAGACCCGCGGCGGCAAACATGGCGCCGACACCGATGGCTGTGCCGGTGACAATCTCTGCAATAAGGCTTGGATTCACGTTAATTTACTCCTCAAAAAACCAATCGAAAAAGTTACAAAACAGCAGCCGTTCAACGGCCCACTAATGCTCCGCCGTCTGCTGGGCCATGCCCAGATAGACAATGGCGAGTACGCCGAAAATGAACGCCTGCAGCGTCGCAATCAAAAGATCGAAGAGGGTCCACGCGGTACCCGCCAGGAAATGCACCGGCGCCCAGATCGCAATCGTCCAGTGCGCCGGATTCAACGCCGAATAAGTCAACAGCGCCAACAAGGCGAATATCAACTCGCCGGAGAACATGTTGCCGAACAGTCGCAGCGCGAGACTTACCGGCTTGGCCAGATCGTCAATCAGGGTGGTCACGATGTTTGCCGGACCGCCGAACTTTCCGTAGGGATGGAACAGAAAGCGTTTGAAATAACCGACCAGGCCGTTGGCCTTGAACTGATAGAACACCATCAGCACGAAGATCACGATCGCCATCGCGAATGGCGTGTCGAGTGAAGCTGTCGGCACATCGCGGAAATAGGCGTGCTTGGCGCCAACGAGATGCCCGACCCCACCGGCAATCGTCGGGATCAGATCGATGGGGATCAGATCCATCACATTCATCAGAAAAACCCAGGTGAAGATGGTGAGCGCCATCGCACCGACATAGTTGTTGGCCTTGGGGAAAACCTCGCGAATCTGGTCGCCGATGTATTCCACGATGAATTCGAGCGAAAGCTGCAAACGCCCGGGCTTGTCCGCATTCCAGCGCCGGCGCATGAACCAGGCAAAGACAATAAGACCGATGGCACAGAGCAGCGAAATCAGAATTAGATCGAGATTGAAGGCGTGGAAATCCACCAGACCGTTCGGTTGATGCGTCTGCGGATTGCAGCCGATGCACCAATCGGTCAGATGGTGTGTGATGTATTCGCCCGCGCTTTCGCCGCCCTTGGCCGCCATCAGATTCCCCAGTCCTGTTTCAAACCAGCCGCCGGAGCAATCCGGCCGCAATGTAATAGGCCAATTCGGCGCCTATAAAGCCTGCAATCAACCCCAGCGGCTGGAGCTTGAGCACCACGAACGCGAGCACAAAGGCCGCCGCCACGAATACCATGCGCTCCAACGCACTCAGATAAAGTCCGGCGACGCCTGCGCCCGGCCGCGAAGCCCGGCTCATGCGCCAGGCCAGCAGGGTCGAAACCACCATCCCGGTAGCCCCGCCATATAGCGCGGCAAGCGCCGCACCGAGGCCCATACAGGCGAAAAAACCACCCGCAACCGCAAGGGTTACGATGGCCTGGATCGCCCACAGGCTTAGCATGACTTTACGCATCCGCGTCTGGCAGCGCGGCTCACGCGCCTGCTACGTCCCCGAGTCCGCATATTTTAAAGAGTTAATGCGCAGGCTTCAAGGCTTGGAGACGGAAATAAATTGAATTTCGCCCGGCGGAGTATCAAATCCCGCCGGGCGAACAAAGGGGAGAATCGTGATTCTCCTCTTTGGAAACCCCACCGCGCCGCCCCCGGGGAAAGCGGCGGCATGGAATCACGACGGCCCGGACTTGGCGCGTATGGCGGGCACATAAGGCGGGTCGGCGAGGCCGAAACGCGCAGCAATCTCCGGAGCAAGCGCTGCAGCCGAGGCCAGCTCATTGCGCAAAAACACACTAAGTGCGCCGCACGAACCCCAACCCGGCGCCGGTTCGGACCGGGCATTGCGCACATGGACTCCTTCGCGCTTTTCCACCAATCCGGCGCGCACGAACCATTCGAGACGACGCGCGCCGAAGGCAGCCGCATCCGGCGCCACCCGTAACCCCGCGGCGCTCAAGGCTTTGCTCATGTCCGCGGCAAAATCACCGAATGCGGCGAGAGTCAGTGGTGCGCCAGGCGCAGCGCGCAGAACCCAGTACGCAGCCAGATGCGTTCCGGTCAGCGTGGTGGCCTTGAGGATACCCCGCGCTACCGCGGCATCAAAGGCCCGGCGATTGCTGTAGTCGCCTGCCTCGAAGGGCTCGCCGGCATGTACGAACACGCGCATGCGACGCCCGGACAGCGACGGATCGTAGGCCAAGCCCACCGGCAGCACCGACAACCCGTCAACGGCATCGGATGCCAGTCGCCACGGCCCGGCACGCGGGCGCTGGAAATGCCCGTCAGGGCTGTTCGCGCCTTCCGGCGCCACCATCACCGCTTCACCGCGCGCCAGCGCAGCCGAGAAAACGGCAAGATGGGCGGCAATGCGGGCTCGTTCCACTGGCTTGAATTCGCGGAAAGTGGCACGATTGAGCCGTCGATGCCCCCACCCGCCCCCAATCAGGGCGGCGTAATGGTGCTCGCGCTTCAGCAGCCAGGAAATCGGCTGCGACAAATCCGCGCCCGCCGCTTCCAGACGCGCCGCCCAGCGCCGGTTGATCGCACCGCCGAACGGGCGTTCCCCGAGATAGCGGCGGATATCGCCCAGTACGATCGCCAAACTTTGCTCCGGGATGCGGTGGATGGGATGGGCCTTGAATACGGCCATGATGCGCGCCAGCGGAATCAGAGGCGAAATCAGGCGCGGCAGCGCCAGCCACGGCGATCGCCAATAATGCCACAGGAAACCCGGCTCGAACAGGTCCTCACGCGCTACGAAGTGCGGCAGTACACCGCTAATCTTCCAGCCACGCGCACGGCCGAGAAACGCGCCAAGCACGGGGATATCGGCATCGCGCCGATGATTGGCCACGATCAAGCACGGCGCGGGCACCGCTTCCGGCAAACCGCTTTCCTCGATGCGGAACAGCCCACGTACGATCCGATCAAAGCCGAGCAGAAACAATCGCGTCGGCCAACCGGGTTGATCCCGGAACATGTCCGAAGAGTTGGAATCGGTTTCTGACATGACCCATAGCTTAGCGGCACAAAGGCACCAGAGCAGCCCCAGCCTGCTCTGCTTATAATGCTATGGAACCTCTGATCTATTCATACGCGGTCGCGCCGAAGTCTTTGCGCACGGCTGGCAAGGAATGAGGAGAGAAGTTTGCTT
>JBOHZI010000203.1:0-4734 GCA_050738295.1 Gammaproteobacteria bacterium | reverse complement strand
GGGCCGATCTGCTTGGCGTGGTGCGTACGGTGCAAGACGCGGTAAAAAAACGCTTTGGCATCGTCCTCGAAACCGAGCCGAAGGTTCTATAATCGTTACAGGTGCTTTGGTGCGGAGGCAGACATGCGCAGCGCTGTGTTTTTGCTGGCATTGACGATAGGCGGCGGCAGTGCGTGGGCCGCAAACACACCCACTCGGTCGACACAAAGTGCCGCCGCGCCGTTTGCTCTGAGTGCGGCAGATCTGCCGCCGCTAGCTCCAGCGCCGTATCGCTTCGGCGCGAAAACCCTGCTGGAGCACGAGCGCAATCCGTTGGCCGCAGTGCTTGGTGCTGGATGGCTCAGCCGTCAGCACCGCGCAGAGCGCTGCGAGCAGTTGCCGAAAGTCGGTCCGTCGGAGTTTTACCCCTTGCTCGCGCGCCAAGCCTTCGCGCAACCGCCGGGCGCAACGCTCGTTCCTTATCCTTCAGAGCGCGGTTTCCGGGTTTCGAACGATCCCACATATTTTGCCGACCAATCACTCAACCTGTACATGCTGTGTTTGCAAGGTCTGATTCATTAGTCGGGCCTCGAGCATGAACGCGGACAGTGTCATCCGGGTCACCTACCGGATACGAGGCGATGCTGCCGCGGCGCACGAGACGGCACGTGCGATTGCCTACGAACAGACAGTAGAATTGCCGGCGGCGCAGATCGAAGGTACGCCTGCGGCCGCCAATGTGGGCCGTCTCGAAGCGGTCGAAACGGACGCGTGGCATTCCGACGCGCAGCGGGCGCATATAGCCTATCCGGCGGCACTCGCGAGCACTCAACTCGGTCAACTGTTCAATCTGCTCTACGGCAATATCTCGATGTATCGCGGCGTGCGGGTGCTCGATGTCGAGCTGCCGGGGGCGTTGCTCGCGCAGTTCGCCGGTCCGCGCTTCGGGGCCGACGGCCTGCGCCGCCTGACCGGAGTGTACGGCCGGCCGTTGTTGGCCACGGCCGTCAAGCCGCGCGGTGCGCCAGTCGCTAAGCTGGCCGGTATTGTCGAAGCCTTTGCGCGCGGTGGCGGCGATATCGTCAAGGACGATCAGAACCTGGTGCATGCCGGGTTCGATGCATTCCGCACCCACGTGGATGCTTGCGCCACGGCCGTGGAGCGCGCCAACGCGGCGCGCGGACGGCATTGCCTGTATTTGCCGCATCTCGCCGGCCCGGACGAGGAACTCGCCCGTCGTGCCGAATTCGTGCGCCAGCGTGGTCTGCATGGTGTGTTGATGTGTCCTCTCGTGCTCGGCCTGGATCGCGCCCGTGCGTTGGCCGCAACCTATCAGTTGCTGTTCATGGCGCATCCCGCGCTATCCGGCGCCTATACCAACGGCACGCGGGAAGGCATTGCGCATGGCATTCTGTTGGGCACGCTGTTCCGGCTGGCGGGCGCGGACCTCTCGGTCTTTCCCGCGCCCGGCGGACGCTTCGACGTAACGGATGAAGACTGCAACGCGATTGCTGCGGCACTCGCGACACCGCTGGGTGGGCTGGCTGCGAGTCTGCCGGCGCCGGGTGGCGGCATGCAGGTGTCGCGTGTGGCTGAATTGGCCGCACGTTACGGCACCGAGGCGGCCTGGCTGATCGGTGGCTCCTTGCTCGGCGACAAGCGCGGTATCGAATCTGCCACGCGCGCGTTACTGGACGTAATGAACTCGCACTTCGAGCCACGTCTTGAGGCGCCCGAAACCGCCCCACTGTCGGCCTGTGAAGTCCCCGGTAGCGGTGTGGCCAGCGCCGTGCAGACACTGCTTCGTGTGGAATCGGATTTTCATTGGCCGGCGCGCGAGGATCAGCGCTACAAGGCGACACAGGCGTTGCCTTTTCGGGGTGTCCGCCGCGTCGAACTGGTCGGCAAGCAGGGCGAGCCGTGTCACTTCGAATTGCGCTATTTCGAACTGGAGCCGGGCGGCTACACCAGCCTGGAAAAACATGTGCACACGCATGTGTTGATCGGTGCGCGTGGCCGCGGCGTCGTGCTCATGGGCGATGAACGCAGCACGCTCGATCCGGACGACATCGCCTATGTCGCGCCGCTGCAGACGCATCAGTTGCGTAACGAGGGCGAGCAGCCGTTCGGCTTCTACTGCATCGTGGACCGCGAGCGTGATCGCCCGATGGCGCCGTGAGACACACACGCCGGTCAGCCTACAGTTGGCTATACTGGACTCATGGCTAGAAAACGTAAATCGAATCCGGTCGAACTGCTGGCGCGCTACTCTAAGGTTGTTATCGTGCGACCCGCGCGTCAACTGCTCGGCACCTATCACCGTCCCGGTACGGCGCCGGGTACGCTGGAACTTGAAATTGATCCAGCGGCACCGCCAACGCCACCGCCGCGTCTCAGCCTTTTCCATTATGACGACAAGGACCTGCGCGAACAGACCGAGGTAAAGGTTGAGGATTGCGTGCCACCAAAGCGCGCCACGGACAAGAGCTGGCTGCATGTGCAGGGCGTGCCCACACCGGAGTTGTTGCAGCGACTCGCCAAGAGCTACGGGCTGCATCCGCTCGCACTCGAAGATGTGCTGCGGCGTGGGCAGCGCACCAAGTTCGAGGTGTACGACGATCAGTACTTTGTGGTGATCAATCAACCTCGGCGCACCGAGCAAGGCGAACTGATCACCAACCAGGTGAGCTTCTTTCTGGGTAAAAACTACGTAATCACCTTTGACGATGGTGTAACCGATGACTTCGCACCAATACGCGATCGTCTGCGCGCCAAGCCGTTGATTCGTGGGCGTGGTGCCGATTATCTTTTTTATTCGCTGATTGATGTCGTGATCGATGAAGGTTTCCCGATGCTGGAGGATTTCGGCGAGCGCATGGAAGTGCTGGAACAGGCTGTGCTCGACGAGCCCACCAAGGCGCTGCGTAACCAGATCCATTACATGAAGCAGGAGTTGGTGCAACTACGCCGCGCGTGGTGGCCGCAGCGGGATGTTATGAACACGCTGATTCGCGACGGCGAGCAATTTATCGGTGAAGCCACGCGGTTGTATCTGCGCGACAGTTACGATCATTGTCTGCGCATTATTGACTTTACAGAAACCTACCGCGAGATGATGTCGAGCCTGCTTGACACGTATCTTTCCAGCGTCAGTCAGCGCATGAACGATGTGATGAAAGTCTTGACCGTTGTCGGCACGATCTTTCTGCCACTCACCTTTATTACTGGCCTCTACGGCATGAATTTCGATACCGCCAGCCCCTGGAATCTGCCCGAACTGCATTGGCGTTACGGCTATTTTTACGTGCTGGGTGTGATGCTGGTGGTAGTGCTGGGCATGCTGCTCTATTTTCGTCGCAAACGCTGGCTTTGAACCGTAGGCGCGTTGCGCTCACGCGCGCGTATGAAAACGCGGTTTACACAGCTGAACTGCCCGCGGGGCAGGTCGAGTTTCGCATCGGGGCGCGCCCGATAGGGCCAGCCCCGGCGGGGGTACTGGCGATTATCACGGCGTGGAATCCGGGCTTCGAACGCCCGTCCGCAGCGGACAACCGCAAAGCCAACCAACGTCTGAGCGATCTACTGCATACCAGCGGCTGGACAGTCCACCCCGCCAGCGGGCGCAACCTGCACGGCACGCATGAAGAGCCCTCGCTCGCGATCATGGGCGTGGATCCGGAATCGGCACTCGCCTTCGCTCGCCGGTTCAATCAGGCCGCCATCCTCTACTGGGACGGTACCGCTGCGCGTCTGCTTTGGTGCTAACCGGTCAGTGCAGATGATGGGCCGCCATGGCCATGCTGAATACGACCAGACCGATCATGCTAAGCAGCCACAGGCAGATTGATACGATGAGGCAGACGCCGACGTATTTCCAGAATTTCCTTTGATGCTCCAGTGATTTGGCGAGCTTTTCCCAGGTGCCGTCGTGCTCAATGCGATCCAGCGATGCGGCGTAGCGAAACAGGATGAGCGAAGGAACGAAATAAAGTGCAGCCACGAAAATATAGATCAGCGCCATGAGTACGAATACGCCATGGGGTAGGGAATACGCTGATGTTTGCTGCGGCACCAAGGAAAAGCCGGCCAACATGAAAATACCGGCCAGCAAGGCAAAGCCGGAAAAGATGAAACCCATTACAGCCACAAATTTCATCCACGGCCGAGTACGGCTCGATAGTTCCTACGGTTTAGTGGACACTCTGAACTAACTGTTGTCAGGAGTACACCATGCCCCAACCAGGCCCCCGAACCATCACGCGATATAGCCAGCAGTTCAAGGCGACTGCCGTTCGTCTGAGCCAGCTTCCGGGTGTGCAGGTACAGGACGTTGCAGCCTCGCTTTACATCCATCCCTTTCACACGCACGATGTCACCGTGGATCGAACCGATCAGGTGTGGGTCACCGACGTGACCTATCTCAAGGTCTCAGGCACGTGGCGGTATCTGGCCACCGTCATGGACCGTCACTCACGTCGGCTACTCGGATGGGCACTCGGGGCGGAGAAATCGGCACGTCTCACGCGCCGGGCGCTGGCAGCCGCGGTGCGCCTGCGACACCCCCGACCCGGTACGCTAGTGCATAGTGATCGAGGCGTGGAGTTCCTGGCTAGCGACTTCAAGCAGGCTCTGGCCGAAGCCGGGCTGGTGCAGAGCGTGAACCGCCCTCGGCGCATGACGGACAACGCACACATGGAGTCGTGGAACAAGACCCTGAAGTCGGACATGTACCATCGTAGAGACTTCAATAGCGAA
>JBOHZI010000202.1:0-4735 GCA_050738295.1 Gammaproteobacteria bacterium | reverse complement strand
GGTCCGATAGGTTCCCGGGGCATAAGTTGGGCGCCAAGCCTTGAAATACAGCATCAACTGACTGATGCTGTGGATGTGTTCCGGCACCTGCAACGGGAGACCGCCTGGCGTGTGTGTGCCTAGCTCGAGAAGGCTCACAGCGCCAAACCGGCTACCTCTCAGAGAAGGCAGGTACTTACTCGTCTGATCCGACAAAGACAAATAACCGCGAACTTGCGCGTAGGACGTTAGCGTTGCCGTCAATGTCTTGCTGACGGATCCGATTTCGAAGAGTGTGTCACGCGTGACTGGTGCTTTGGTTTTCGTCGTTGCCACGCCATAATCGAATACGTAGGGCTTGCTCCCAGCGATGATGCCAACTGCCATGCCGGGAATACTGTATTTCGCCATCACCGGCCGTATCGCCCGATCGACCGTACTCCTGATCCCGCCCGTCCGGTCGCTTGCCGCATGGCTGACGGCCGTGGTCGCGCACAAGGCAAAGAGAACTGCAGCCATGAGACTGACAACTCTGCATTTCATTTCCCGGCATCCCTTTGGGTGCTATCAGCTGATCGTAGAATTGTAGTGTATTTGCAAATTCGAACTGGGTCGAGCCGTACTTTGGCAAAGTGTTGATCGTTCTGTTTTGGTCTAAATTCGCCTTTTCTCCCAGCGCCCTAAAGCGGTCATTCAACCACTTTTTCCAGATAGCCAATTCTCTTTGCTTATGGATTCGCTAACAGCATGCGGGCGGCGTTTTCGGCGATGAGGGTGACGGCGATGTTGGTGTTGGCGCCGATCAGCGTGGGCATGACGGAGGCGTCGACAACACGCAGGTTCTGAACGCCGTGCACTCTGAGTTCGGGATCGACGACGGCCTGCGCATCGGTGCCCAGGCGGCAGGTGCCGACCGGGTGATAAATTGTTTCGGCACGCTGGCGCACCAACGCTTCCAGTTCGCTGTCTTCGACGGGTTCGGTGCGCGGGATGAAGGGACGCAGCCGCCAGCGGGCAAAGGCGGGTTGCCGCAGGATGTCGAATGCCCGGCGCACTCCGGCCATCAGCGTTTGCAGATCGGATTCGTCCGCAAGATAGCGCGGGTCGATCATTGGATCGGCGAGGGGATCGGAATCGGCCAGGCCGACACGTCCACGGCTTGCGGGGTAGAGTCCGCAGACGTGCAGCGCACAGCCTGCGAAGAAAGTCGTGCGGACGAGCTTGCGGCCATGATCCTGCTGCACCGCAGGCAGGAAGTGAAGTTGGAGATCCGGGTGTTCGAGGGTCGGCTCGCTGCGGATGAACCCGCCGGCCTCGGCGAGGTTGGTGGTGAACGGTCCGGTGTGGTTGTGCAGATAGTCGATGAAGGCGCGGATTTTCCCGGGGAGATCCTGCGGACGGCCCGAGAAGCCGCCGCCTTTCGCGTAACTGACCAGGGTGACATCGAGATGGTCCTGCAGGTTATGGCCGACGCCGGGCAGGGCGTGGGTCACGTCCAGACCGAAAGCGCGCAATTCTTCGACCGGACCAATACCGGAGAGCAGCAGCAGGTGCGGACTGCCGACGGTGCCACCGCAGAGAATCACTTCGCGCCGGGCCGATACGCTGTGCTGCTTACCATCTTTGCGGTGCACCCAAATACCGGCTGCCCGTTTTTCGGCATCGAATTCGATCCTGAGGGCTCGTGCGTTCGCGAGTACGGCCAGGTTTTCCCGATTGCGCGTGGGATCGAGAAACGCGGACGTATTTTCCCAGCGCTGGCCTCCACGCTGGAACACGGGATAGAAGCCGACGCCGTCGGGTGCATCGACGTTGAAGTCGGGGAGGGCAGGGTGACCGGCTTCGCGGGCGGCGGTAACGAATGCTTCCGAGATGGGGTGGCGGTAGCGAAGCGGATTGATTGCCAGGCGATCGGGTGGTGCGTTTTCACCGTTTGCCGCGATTTTGTCCAGTAACGGCGCGAGTGCGTTCCAGCTCCAGCGCTCGCCGCCGTATTCCGCCCAGCGGTCGAAGTCGGCGGCCGGACCGCGCACCGCGCACATGGCGTTGATCGAGGAACTGCCGCCCATCACCTTGCCGCGCGGCCAATACAGGCGGCGATTTCCGAGCGCGGGCTGGGGCGCGGTGTCGAACGCCCAGTTGTAGCGCCGCGAGCGCAGCAACAGCGGTAACGCCGCCGGTACGCGTAACGGCCAGGCGCCGTACTCGGGCCCGGCTTCGATCAGCGCCACCCGGTTGGCGGGGTTGGCCGAGAGCCTCTCGGCCAGCAGGCAACCCGCCGATCCGGCGCCGACTATGACGAAATCGAAGATGTTGCGATCGACGCGTGGTTCCACTGGTAAACCGGGACGCTAAAACACAAGGATACAAGTTTGCGCCACGATTCTATTTAGTGGCTGGTTTTTATCCAAACCTTAAAGTAAACTTTAGACTTTGGTGATCCGTGTATTTCCCGAGGAAATAGGAATATGCAGCAGTGAGTTCGGTGACGATAGGCCACCTGGCGCAACGGATGGGCGTGGCGGCCGAGACCTTGCGCTACTACGAACGGTTGGGCTTGATCCGCCCGGTCCGGCGCACCGAGTCCAATTATCGGCTCTACGGGGCAGAGGCTGAGCAACGCCTGGTATTCATACGCCGTGCGCAAACGGTGGGATTTTCGCTTGACGAAATTCGGGAACTGCTTTCGCTGCATCACCGCGCCGATGCCGGTGCCGCCGAGGCCAAGGCGATTGCCGAGGTGCGCATTCGTGAAGTCGAAGCGCGGATTCACGATCTTGAACGCATGCGCGAGGGGCTGAAGGTGTTGTCTGCGCAATGCGACGGCAAGGGATCGGCTGCCGACTGTCCGATACTGTCTTCACTTGCTGCGCCCGAACTCGAATGAACACGCCGCGCGTCGAACTCGTCTATTTCACCGGCTGCCCGAATGTCGCTGCGGCGCGCGGAGCAATCCGCGAGGCGATGACAGCCGAAGGTTTAACGGCCGAATGGCGGGAGTGGAACCGCGACGATGCGGCGACACCGGATGCGCTACGTGGCTACGGTTCTCCGACGGTGTTGGTGGACGGGCACGATGTGGTTCCGGCGTCATCCGATGCGAACTGCTGTCGCGTCTATCCCGGCGACTCAGGATTGCTCAGCACACCGAGTGTAGAGTCGATTCGCGCAGCGCTTTCGATTCGAAGCGACAAGGAAAAATAAGCATGACGATTCCCGTGTGGTTAACGGCGCTCGCCTGGGCGGCGCTGATCTCGGCCGGCATCACCGTCGCTCTGATCGTGTTCGATATGACACGCAGGCAGCGTCAGAAAATGCGCATCATGGAAGTGGTGTGGCCGGTCACGGCGCTTTATTTCGGCCCTGTCGGATGGTTTCTATACCGGTATCTGGGACGCGCGCCCGCCGTCGGCGAAGAAGCGCCGGCCCGCAAGCCATATTGGCAGCGCGTGTTCGTTTCGGCGACGCACTGCGGCGCGGGGTGCACACTGGGCGACATCCTCTCCGATGTGTTGATCGTCGTCTTCGGCATCTCGATCGTGCCGCTCGCGCTCGGCACCTCCTACATTCTCGATTTCAGCGCTGCCTATGCGCTCGGCATTCTGTTCCAGTATCTGCCAATTCGAGCAATGGGCGAACACTCGCGTATGACTGCACTGTGGGCCGCGATCAAGGCCGACACGCTGTCGCTCGTCGCCTTCGAGATCGGGTTGTTCGGCTGGATGGCGCTGGTGCAACTGGTCTGGTTTCCCGGGCTTGAGGCAAACACGGCACTGTTCTGGTTCATGATGCAGATCGGCATGGTCATTGGTTTCGCGACGACTTACCCCATGAACTGGTGGCTGGTGAAAGCCGGCATCAAACACGGTATGTGACGTAAAGATGGAAACATGCAAAAGTCTCGTCATTCCCGCCTGCGCGGGAATGACGGTGAAAAGGAAAATCCAGTAGAGGGCTTTGCATGACGCGGAAACCCGCCGTTTATGTCTTGGCGAGTAAACGCAACGGGACGCTTTACATTGGCGTCACCAGCAACTTGGTGAAACGCGTATGGGAGCACAGAAATGGTTTGGTGGAGGGATTTACGAGAAGGTATGGGATTCACTCTCTGGTCTATTACGAAATGCACACCGATATGCAGGCGGCAATCACTCGGGAAAAACAGATCAAAAAGTGGGAGCGTGCCTGGAAGGTGGAGTTGATTGAACGAGGCAATATCGAATGGCAGGATTTGTGGGAAGGGATTGTATGACGGGGTAATCGCCTTCGTTGGTGGTAAATATCTCTCGTCGTTCCCGCGAAAGCGGGAACCCAGTCAAACAAGGAATCCCGACGTGGTCGGGATACAAGGTCTTACTAGATTCCCGCTTTCGCGGGAATGACGTGGAGTAAGAGATGCGGCGGCGACGAATAGTCAGGGGTGGGGCAAGGAAGTGACGAAAAGGAAACAGCGATGAGTGGCGGTTATACCTGTCCAATGCACCCGGAAGTTCAGCAGGACGAACCGGGGGATTGCCCGAAGTGTGGAATGGCGCTCGAACCGGAAGCGCCACAGCGCAAGATCGAATACACGTGCCCGATGCATCCGGAGGTCGTGCAGGATCATCCCGGCGATTGCCCCAAGTGCGGTATGGCGCTGGAGCCGAGTACGGCGAGTGTCAAGCAAGAACCAAGTTCGGAGCTCGTCGCTTTCACGCGGCGGTTGTGGCTGGCGGTTCCGCTTACCGTGGTGCTACTCGTTATCACCATGGGCGAC
>JBOHZI010000201.1:0-4767 GCA_050738295.1 Gammaproteobacteria bacterium | reverse complement strand
GACGTTGTACGTGACGCTGCCGTTGTAAAGGATCCACGGGCGAACTTTGCCGGCAGGAGCTCCGAAGTATGGATCGACGTCGCCACCAAATCCGTCGAACCAGGCAGCGTAGTTCGGGGTACTCCCATAGCGTGTCTCATGCAGGACGACGCTCCACTTGCCAAGTTCCCATGTTGCCGTCGCCGAGGCGATGCTCTTGAACGTAAGATTGCTGGGAGGCAGCTGCGGTTCGCGCAGCGTATGCACCACCGGGTCTCCTGCCGAGGCCTGGAACGTGTGCTTGAGCGTGTCGTTGTAGGAGAGATTCAATGCCAGATTGCCAAACCTCCCGAAGTCGTGCGAAAAATCCATGGACGCCGAGACACCCTCCACTTCCTCGTTTGCCACATTGAAGGGTTCGACGAATATCTTCGTCACCGCTCCATTCAATGGTGAGTCAACCGGCGCCCTTTGGATAATGCCGAGCACCGCCTGACAGGTCGACGAGCCGGGATCCAACGCCCCGGTACGACAAGCCGCTTCCTGTCTCAGCTCCGTATCCTCCGACGAAAGCTCCACCTCGTCCCGGATTTTTATCCTGTAATAGTCTGCCTTGATGCTGAAGTTGCGCGTGGGCGACCATACGACTCCGAGCGTGAGCGATTTTGCGGTGATAGGCTTCAAATCGAGATTGCCCCTGCTCACGGAAAGCAGGGTCTGATTGGCAAAGTAGGGGCATTCGCCCAAGGATCCACCGTACAGATCGCAGCGGTAGTAGTCCGTCAGCTGCTGGGGATGCGAAGAGCTCTCGCCACCAAACACGTACGCCATGTCCGGAGCCCGGAACGCCGTTGCAAGGCTCCCCCGGAACAGCAGCGTCTCGATCGGTCGCACTTCGATCCCAAGCCTGTAGGTAGCGCGATGGCTCTCTCCGCCGCCCCCGTCATTCTTGAACTTGTCGAATCTTCCCGAGGCGTCGAGTGTCAGCCAGCTGAGAACCGGAGCACGAATTTCGGCGCCGGCAGCCATGAAGCTACGGGTGCCACCGCCACCGCTCGCGGTAACGCCGTAATAATGCCCCGCGGCCTCGAGCGGATTCTCTGGGGTTGACCATGATTGCGATCCATACTGGAATACAGCCGCAAATCCCGCGTCACCACCGGGTAGCTCAAAGAGGCTGCCGTTGGTTACCCGTGCATTCAAGCTCTGGATCCAGGTTTCCGCGCGATCGCGCATCGGCTCAATCATCCCCGCATACTCGGCAGGCGTGACTGCCTTGTAGAAATTGGCCATGTTCGGATCGTAAATCGGGTATCCCGAGGTCGTTCCCATTTCCGGACCCAAGACGTTCTTCTGGAAGAAGTCGTTGACTTTGTCGGTGACGAGGTGTGCCGCGTTCACGTACAACTTCTCTTCGGAACGCGTGTAGTAAACGTCATAGTCGAAATTGCTGCTTCCGAGCGCGCCTCTCGCCCCGCCCCAACCCGTGTATGACCTCCCGAGGAACGATTCACCGATCGCGTTTGGGTCGCCCCATTCCTCCGGTGCAAACTCGTGGATCAGCGTCTCGAACCGGTTCTTGCTGCCGTTCCAGAAGTAGCCACCACCGTCGAGGTTTGACTCCCAGTAGGTGAGCCCCGTCATCACCCAGTCACTGCTGACGTTGTACAGCAGGCTGCCGTACAACTCGACATTCTGGTTGATGTCGTAGGTGGCATTGAGGTACCCGGACGCACCTTTCACCCGGTTGAGGAGCGTGGCGTAGGCCCAATAGTTCGGTGACCCGCAGTAGTAGCCCGGGCCAGTCGGGATCCCATCCTCATCCAGCGGCAGTCCGTATCCTGGCTGAGCGTACCTTTTGGTAGTGCCGGTGTAGAGACCTGACACGCCGTCGCAGGCACTGCCTGGATCCTCATACACGGAATATCCGCTTGGTGCCAGATACTCATCCAGAAAAGTCGGGTAGCCGACACGCAATTCAGGCTTCGGGTTTGCGGTCGTGAATGCGTAATTGGGCCGAGTCCACTTGTATATCGGGTTCTGGTGGTTGAACTGCACTCCGTACACGAGATCGAATTTGCCCTTGTTGTATCCACCCACGAGGGAAAGCTTCTCGCTCGCACCACCGCCGCGCGAGTAATAGCCGCCTTCGGCGGTCAACTCGTATCCCGTGACATGCTTCTTCAGCACGATATTGATGACCCCCGCAATCGCGCTGGAACCGTAGATCGAGGAAAAGTTGCCCGGCACGATGTCGATGCGCTCGATCATGCTCAAGGGAAGATGGGTTACGTCCACCACGTTCTGGCCACCCCGGTAAAGCAGTGGGTAAGTGGTCACGGGATGGCCGTCGATCAGGAACAGGGTGAAGTCGGGATTCAGGCCCAGCAGGCTGATCGTTGCTGCCCCGGGCGTGTATCCCCAAGGGGCCGTCTGGGAGTCGACGACCGGGCCCGTGGCCAAGGGCTGCGCGCGAAGCGCTTCGTACACGGAGGTGTATCCCTGTTTTTGCAAATCCTCGGCGTTCAACCTGATCACGGGGACGGCTGTTTCCACTTGCGAGACAGGGATCAGCGAGCCGGTGACCTCGACCGTTTGCAGCGTTTTCGTCTTGCCCTTCTGGTCGGCGGTGTCCGGTGTGGCCGCTTGGGCGCCGCTTGTGTTCTGTTGGGCCCCAGCAGCCGCATCCGAGGTGGCTTGGGCAGGCAGCGGCACCAGCCCCAGCCCGACACCCGCTGAGGCGAGCACGGAGGAAAGAGCAATCGCCAGCGTCTTGCGTCGCAACGTTGGATGGCCTTGCCGGTGCGCTGCCAAGCCCGGATCAGGTGCTGCATGGAAGCCATGTGCATTCATTTTCCGCCTCCCTCCAATCGAACAAGTTTTAATTGCATCTGAACTTTGCTCCACGCCCGTTCAGACGATCTCTTCGAGGCTTTGGTCAACTCGACCCTGCGTTTCTCCGGTGCGTCCCGCTCCTGGAATGGACACCTGCGGCCCGCGGTGTTGCGCGCCGCGCACCGCCGGGATGGACAATGCCTTCGGGCGCCGGCATGTCCGTGCCGGACCCCCGATGCAAGCCGCCACCGATCGGCGAAGCCGACAGCACGGTGCCGGCTACGTCCGTTTGCAGAGAAAACCCTGTTGGCGCAGGAATTGGCGCGGCAGCCGAAAGGTTCATCGCGGCCGCTCCAGTGCCATGGCCAATCCCTGCCCGACGCCGACGCAAAGGCTGACCAGCGCACGCCGCTCACCGTGGCGGCGCAATGCAAGCGCCGCGGTTATCGCCAGCCGCGCGCCGCTTGCACCCAACGGATGACCCAGCGCAATCGCGCCGCCGTTCGCATTCACGTGCTCGTCGTCGTCAGCAAAACCCAATGCACGCGTGCAAGCCAGTACCTGGGCGGCAAATGCTTCGTTGATTTCGACGCGGTCGAAGTCGTGGAGCGTGAGGCCGACGCAATTCAGCAGCTTGCGAATCGCTGGCACCGGGCCGAAGCCCATCACCCGCGGCGCGACGGCAGCCGATGCCATGCCGGTGATCCGAGCGAGCGGCTCGAGCGCGTATCGGCCGAGGGCCTCCTCCGACGCCAACAACAACGCAGCGGCGCCATCGTTCAGGCCAGAGGCATTCCCTGCGGTGATGCTGGTCCCAGGGCCCAGGAGCGGCTTCAACGCAGCAAGCTTCGTTGCCGAAGTATCGGGTCGGGGGTGCTCGTCCACGTCGACAACAGTCGTCCCGCCGCTCTCTGCCGTTGGCACGGCGACATCGGTTATTTCCTCCGCAAGCCACCCGCGTCGCTGCGCGTTCGCGGTACGCTGCTGGCTCCGTAGCGCATATGCATCCTGACTCTCGCGATCGATGTTCTTTTCGGCGGCAAGGTTCTCGGCCGTCCGTACCATCGAATCGACGCCGTAGCTTGCCCGCATGCGTGGATTGACCAAGTGCCAGCCAAGCGTGGTGTCTTCGAGCGCCTGATCGCGGTCGTGGGCTGCTCGGGCCTTGGCCACGACGTACGGCGCGCGGGTCATGCTTTCCACGCCGCCGGCTATCGCCAGGTTGGCTTCACCGCATGCGATGGCCCGCGCTGCCTGGCCGATGGCTTCGAGACCGGACGCGCACAGCCGATTGACGGTGACTGCGGGAACACATTCCGGCAGCCCAGACAGCAGCACTGCCATGCGGGCGACATTGCGGTTGTCTTCGCCTGATTGATTGGCGCAGCCGAGGACCACCTCATCCAACTGTGACCAGTCAAGCTTGCCGTGACGGCTTTTCAATGCAGCGATGGGTATCGCCGCAAGATCGTCGGTGCGTATGCCGGCAAGCGTACCGCCCAGGCGCCCGAACGGCGTGCGCGTACCATCGACGATGTACGCACTACCGGGCATAGCTCGTGCCCACCACCATGTGTGGGAGCCAGCCGACGCGTCGAATCGCCTGCTCGATCTCATGCTGCGCTTCCTGCAAGGCCGGCAGTATCTGGCTGATCGCGCGGCGGGGTGCATCCTCGCTGTAGGGCATCCCGACGTTCAGGCCTGCCACCACTCGCCCGCCACTGTCATGAAGTGGCACCGCGATCGAACATAGCCCCAGTTCCAACTCGCGTACTACCACGGCGTAGCCCTGCTCGCGTACGCGCCGCAGCTCCGCCTTCAGCGCCTTGGCCGTATGGATCGTGTGGGGAGTCATGGCCCGGAACTTCTGCGCACGCAACCAATCTGCGAGTTCAGGCTCGGGCAAGGCGGTCAGGATCACCCGTCCCATGGAGGCCGCAAACGCCGGTAACC
>JBOHZI010000200.1:0-4792 GCA_050738295.1 Gammaproteobacteria bacterium | reverse complement strand
CCGATTACCCAGAGACTGCCTTGATGAGGCCGATAACCTCGTCTCAGCCTATCTGAAATCGGTCACGTAAACATGAATTTCGTGGGGATAGCTCAGGTACCGACTACCAATAACAAGGCAACAATCCAGAACAGTAGCGCGCCTAGGGCCAATGCACTGGCTGTCGCGATCAGTGCGGGTAAACTCCGGTTCTCCGATTCGTCGTAAACGATATTAAGTGCGCCAATAATCCCCATGACGCCACGCACCGAAACCCACAATGCAATCAGAATGCTCACCACGATGCCGAAGCTTAGCGCAAGGCCGGAATGCTGGGTGACGCCGTGCAGATTGGTACTGATTACCTTGATAACCCCCGGAGGCACTACAGGGCCCAACGCGTGCATCTGGTGCTGCAGCTCCTGCGGCGATGTCACCAAGCCATAAATAGAGATTAACGCAGAGAGAATCGGCAAAAGCGCAAGAATTGCCAGAAAGGCCACACCCGCGGAAACGAGAAAAATGTGGTCGCGCAACACTTCATGGCGTATGCGCCGAAAAATATCCAGCCAGCCGCGCAACGGGATGTGCCAGGGACGTTTCGCTTGCGCGCCACGATCCACTAAGCCATGAAGCAATTTTTCATCATCCGGCATGCAAGCATTATTGCATAAGCGTAGCTCGGCAGGATGGAGGGAAACCCCGCGGATCATTCACTGCTACAAAACGGGTACGAACAAGCGATAAGCTTGTTCGCGATGGTTTATTTGACGGTGAAGTGTTGGTCTAGTGTGAAGAAGGACTCGCAACCGTCCTCGGTTACCAGGATGGTATCGGAAATACCGCAGGTCTTGTCGCCGTCGATGCCCCACATCCACGGAATGATGTGCAGCGTCATGCCGGGCAGCAAGATGTCTGGCGATCCGGGTTTGAGGCTCAGCATGTAGCCTTCGTCCCAGCTCGGTGCAAACGCGATACCGATGGAATAGCCGGCGCGCGTAATCAGGCTGGCGCCGATGTCGTTATCCATGATGATTTTGCGTACCAGACCGTCGACGTCGGACACGGTTACACCGGGGCGGATCAGTTTCTCGACTTCCTCCAGCGCGGTCATCATGATCGACTCGGCCTTGCGCATCGAGGAGCTCAGCTCGCCGAGCACCACGGTGCGCATCATGGCGGTGTGATAGCGACGGTAGCAGCCGGCCATTTCCAGAAAGACATGCTCATTGGCTTCGACGGTGCGGCCTTCCCAGGTCGCGTGGCCGATCATGGTGCGCGGGCCGGAGGTGATGTAGGGCAGTACAGCAGGATATTCGCCGCCGGCACGGAACATGGCGTCACAAGAGGCCGCAGCAATGTCGTTTTCGGTGACGCCTTCCGCCGTCGCATCCAGCCCCGCTTGCATGCCTGCTTCGGTGGCCAGTGCCGCCTTGCGCATGACTTCGATTTCAGCCGGCGATTTGCACAGGCGTCCTTGTTCCACAATGCCGTAGCAGTCGAGCAGATTGCCTTCGGCCAGAAGGTTGTGGAAACGATCCTGCTGATAGGCCGGGAAGAAGTAGCTGTTGCGCTCGTAACCGACATGCTTTTCTGCCAGTCCCAGATCGTTGATAACGCTGAACAGCATCTGTAGCGCGTCGCCGGTATCGCTGTAAAAGCGTGCGTCCTCGACCCAGGTGCGGGCTTCGATATTGGAGGCTTCCATCTGGCGCGTGACTGAAACCGGTTCGTGCTTGAGTGGCACGACGAGCGCCTGAAAGAACGAATAGCCCGTGGTCTGGTGACCGCACAGATAGGCCATGTTCTCGGGGTCGGAAATAACCACGGCATCGAGCAGCCGTTCTTCCATTCGCGCACGTAGTTCTTGCACACGGCGCTGGTATTCCTCGAGCGGGAAGGAAAGCCCGGCGTGATCCCTCATGCTGTCACCACCTTGGCCACGGCCTTTTCGAGCAGGGTCAGACCTTCATCAAGCGTGTCGTCCTCGATAGTTAACGGCGGCGTGAGTTTTATGACCCGACCGCCCGTACCGCAATTGGGAATCAGCAAGCCCGTATCGAACGCCTGGCGCACGATCTTCTGGACCCGTTCTCCGGTGCCGAGATCGATGCCCTGAATCATGCCGCGCCCACGCACTTCGGCATCGAACGGAAGCTGGCCGGCAATTTTTTGCAGGCGTTCGCGCATCACTTTGCCCTTGTCGAGGATGCCGGCCATGAAGGCTTTGTCCTCGAAATAACCGAGGCCCTCGGCGCCAGCCACGAAGGACAGATTCTGCCCGCGGAAAGTGCCGGTGTGCTCGCCGGGTTTCCATTGGTCATGCTCGGGTTTGATCAGCAGCAGCCCGAGCGGGGTGCCGTAACCACCGATGCCCTTGGCCAGGCATACCAGGTCGGGATTGAGCCCTTGTTCCTCGAAACTGAAGAACGGGCCGGTGCGTCCGCAGCCTACCTGGATGTCATCGACAATGAACAGGCTGCCGTGCTCGTGGGCGAGCGCCTGGAGTTCCTGCAGCCATTCCGTGCGCGCCACATTCACGCCGCCTTCGGCCTGAATGGTCTCGACCAGGAAGGCGGCCGGCGGTGTCATGCCGCTGGAGCCGTCTTCCAGCGCACGGCGGAGTGGGGCGAGAGTGTTCACGCCAGCGCCGAGATAACCGTCGTAGGGCACGCGCTCGACATCGTTCAGCGCCACGCCGGCAGCGGAGCGGAAATGTGCGTTGCCGGTGCAGGCGAGCGAGCCCAGTGTCATGCCGTGGAAGCCGTCGGTGAAGGCCACGATGGAACGCCGTCCCGTGACCTTGCGGGCGAGTTTGAGTGCTGCTTCCACCACGTTGGTGCCGGTCGGCGCTGGGAATTGCAGCTTGTATTCCAGTTTGCGCGGCTTGAGCACCACGTCCTCGAAGCGCTCCATGAAATGCTGCTTGGCGCGGGTGTACATATCCAGGCTGTGGGTCACGCCGTCGGCTTGCATGTATTCGATCATGGCCTGGCGCAAGCGCCGGTTGTTGTGCCCGAAGATGAGTACGCCTGCGCCGCCGAAAAAGTCGATGTATTCGCGTCCGTCCACGTCGGTCTGGCGCGCATTGACGGCCGTATCGAATACTACCGGCCAATTGCGACAATAGCTGCGGACTTCGGACTCAAGCCGTTCGAATATGTTCATGAGGTGCTCCTTTTGTTGCTGGCTGTGCGCGCCGACCCATGGTAGGGCGCATACGGAAGCCATGCAAGGGAACTTTCAGTTTTGGCTCGCGCTCGACCCGCGCCAGGAGCCACGGCCCACTATCAACCAAAACAGCGCTAAAGCCTCGAACACAAGCGTTCCAATGACCAGTGCCGACGGCGTGAGACCGTACAAGGCGCCAAGAACGATGCTGCCGATGAACCAGCTTGCTCCAATGACCGTATCCAGCAGACCGAAGGCTTCGCCGTGCCGATCCGCCGGCACGACACGCGCCACCTGAGCTTTGAGCAGCGTCGATTGCACGCCCATGGCGATGCCCCAGCAGATCACGCCGAGCCACATAAACACGCCCGATAGCAGGAAAAGCAGAATTCCGCCCGCTGCCGCCGCCAGTGGGAGCAACACCAATAAGGCCGGGCTACTGCGATCACTCAATCGGCCCAGCAGAAAGGCAGCCAGTCCTTCGCTCGCCATGCCCACCGCGAAGATCACGGGGATCAGTGCCAGCGGCAGGTGTGCGATCTGGGCCAGGTGGAAGGAAATCAGCACGAAATGAGCCAGGCCCGCCGTGGCGAGCGCTGCAAAGACCAGCCAGAAAAAGAACTGGCGCGGCAGGCGTCCGCGCTCCTTAGTGTGCGACACGGCACGAAAATGTTGAACACGCTGAGCAAAAACAAGCGAGATCAGCGCCGCAACGGCGGGCAAGGCCAGGACAGCGAAGGCCGCGTGGTAACCGCTCAAAACGAGCAGGGCGGCAACGATCAGAGGGCCGAGGAGGGCGCCCGCCTGGTCAAGCAGTTCATGCAACCCGAACGAGGCACCCTGACCGACCAGGGAACCGGCCCGAGCGAGAAGCGCATCACGCGGCGGCGTGCGTACCCCTTTGCCCAGGCGTTCGCTTACGACCAATCCCGTAGCAGCGCCCAAAGTCGAAGTCAGAGCGAGAAACGGTACGGCCAGCAGATTGAGCGCATAACCCACGTACATGAACAACCAGTGCCGACCGCTGGCATCCGCGCCACGGCCCGAAAACCAGCGTACCCCGTAACCGAGGAATTCAGCGCCGCCTCCAATTACACCCACCAGCAGAGCGCTGGCGCCGAGCGAGCCCAGATAAGGCCCGACGATGCTGCGCGCGCCCTCATAAGTCATATCAGCAAAGAAACTGACAACACCGATCGCCACAACAAACCGCCACGTGCCGCGCCGCTGTATCGATTCTTCCCGAAGGCTCATGCCGTTGCCCATATTCCCATCAAGTAACCCAAGATTACCAGTAGTCCAATTTATGCCCGCGATCCAGGCATTGCCCGCCAACTTTACGTTCTGTGAAGGGGTTACGGCGTGTAAATTTCCATGACAGTGAGAGACGTCTCTATGCCATAGCCCGTGATGCCTGCAAAGAGCGTTTCTACGGTACCGGTCCTGACAAAGTTTTACCGTGGTTGCTGTGGGCTCGGTTGACGACAGTTTCCAAGCGGACTATGATCCGGATATGCGCTGGGACTTGCCCTCTGTTTGTCTTGAAGGTGTACGAGAAGATTCGCAACGTAGACCCGCAGTACCGATCTTGAGCCCCGCGTATTGCGAGCGTCAGACGTAACTGCCGCTCCTTGATTCAGGC
>JBOHZI010000199.1:0-4794 GCA_050738295.1 Gammaproteobacteria bacterium | reverse complement strand
GCTCTATATAGAGCCTCATACCTGAGACCACGGGGACGATCGACCCGGCCAAACCGATCAGTCCCTTTCGCGCATATTCTTGCGCATTCTACACAATAAAACCCTAATATTTTCAATACTATAGAGCACATGACCACCGGGATACCTCTCATGTGATATTGTGGAAACGAGTTAAAAACCGCGTAAAGGAGTTCCCATGTTGGGTTGGGCTATTGTATTTCTGATCATCGCAATCGTTGCGGCCATCTTCGGCTTTGGTGGCATCGCTGCCGGCGCCGTCACCATCGCGAAGATACTGTTCATTATTTTCCTGATTCTCTTCGTGATTACCATCATATTCCGCCTGGTCCAAGGCCGGCGACCACGTTTGTGAACTATTTTCTGTAAATGTTGTCTCATTTAATGCAAAGACAACGCGTCATAAAAGGAGGATTTTTCATGCGCAAGCAATTACTCACCGCATTCGCCATCGTCAGTCTCGCTGCTGGCGGCCTCGCCCTTTCCGCCTGCCACAAGAAGCAGGGAAGCCCGGGACAACAGATGAAGCAAGGCGCTCAACAGATGGGGCAAGGCATGAAGCATGCCACTTCCAATGCCGGGCAGGCCATGTCGGATTCAGCCATCACGACCAAGATCAAATCCAAGCTGGCTGCCAACCAGGGGCTGTCGAGTTTCAACATTCATGTCGAAACCAATAATGGCATGGTCACCCTGACCGGCACGGTGGACATGACGTCCAAACGTGATCTGGCCGGTCGGATCGCAGACAGCACTGACGGGGTCAAGGGCGTCACCAACAACATCAAGGTTGGGCAAGGCGGCTAAAAGCAAGCCGATTTTGTTCAATATTGTTCGCAGAGCCTGTAGAGACTGCGACAACACTCGATAAGACAAGTCCGGCCATGTGCCGGACTTGTTGTTTCCGGGAATATAGAAACGAATTTTCTGGCTTTTATGACCTTGTAGAACTGAGCAACGCGGGTGGTAGCTTGCGGAAAACCTCTGCCAGTTCGTTCAGCATGCCGCCCATGGGGGAGCTGGTGCGCCACAGCATCGCAATTTTCCGGTGCGGCACCGGTTTGCGAAAGGGTACCAACCGAACACTTTCCGCCCGCGCGACGGGCGGTTGTGTTGCCAGCACAGGTAACAACGTCACACCCACTCCAGCTGCCACCATGTAACGCAAGGTTTCCAGGCTCGTGGCTCGAAAGCCACTGCGCTCGCTCGCACCGGCCAGATGACACACTTCCAGTGCCTGATCGCGCAAGCAGTGCCCCTCTTCGAGCAATAAAAGCCGTTGACCCGCGAGATCGTCGAATGCAATTGTCCGATGTGACGCGAGCGGGTGCGATTCGTGCAATGCAAGCACGAATGGTTCATCGAACAGGTATTCCGTGTGCAGGGTTTCGTCCGGCACCGGCAGCGCAACCAGTACGGCATCCAGCCGACCCGCTCGCAAGCGCGCAAGCACTTCCTCGGTTTTTTCTTCCACCAGAAGCAATTCCAGCTGCGGGAAACGCTGGTGCACTTTGGGCAGAATATGCGGCAACAGATACGGCGCCAGCGTAGGGAAAATCCCCACGCGCAATGTGCAGGCTCCGGGATTTTCAGCCTGCCGGGCAATGCCACGAATACGGTCGGCCCGTTCCAGAATCTCCCGGGCCTGCGCCAGTACCGCCTTGCCCGCATCGGTAAACAGTACCTCGCGCGGTGCACGTTCGATAAGTACGGTATCGAGCTCCTTTTCCAATTTCTTGAGTTGAGTCGAAAGCGTAGGCTGGCTAACGAAGCAGGCCTCGGCCGCCCGCCCGAAATGCCGATGTTCGTCGAGGGCCACCAGATAACGCAAATCTCGAAGGTTCATACGTACGATATATAAAAACTATTAATATTATATAAATAATTCATTTGAATTATCAACCCCCCGCCCTTATCTTGATAACCAAGGGCGGCATTCAGCGTTCCCGATAACCGAACCATTTACTCACACAGGAGGTAATTACCATGTTTACCGTAGGCAACAAATTTCCGCAGTTCAACCTCAAGGCCACCATCGGCATCGACAGCCTGGAAACCGCATTCGCTGATATCGACAACGCGACTTACAAGGGCCAATGGCTGTGCGTTTTCTTCTACCCTAAAGACTTCACTTTCGTGTGCCCAACCGAGATCAAGGGCTTCGGCGACGTGGACAAGCAGTTCAAGGATCGCGACTGCCAGATTCTGGCCGCCAGCACCGACAGCGAGTTCGTGCATCTGGCCTGGCGTCGTGACCACAAGGACCTGAAAGAACTGCCGTTCCCGATGCTCGCCGACATCAACAAGGATCTCACCCGTGAGCTCGGCATCCTCGACGAGGAAGGTGTGGCTCGCCGTGCAGCGTTCCTGGTCGACCCCGAAGGTGTCATTCGTTTTGTCTACGTGACTGAAGGCAGCGTCGGACGCAACCCGGCGGAAGTGCTGCGTGTACTCGACGCCCTGCAGACCGACGAACTCTGCCCGTGCAACTGGACGCCGGGCGAAGAAACCCTCAAGGCCGCATAACGGACTCTACCCGTTATGCGAGGTGGCTGTAGGAACCCAGCTTGCTGCGCTCCTACAGCTCGCCTGTTAGCTACTATTTAAGGAGGACTTTATGACCCTTGAACAACTGAAAGACAGCCTGCCCGACTACGCCAAGGATCTACGCCTGAACCTGGAATCGGTATTCGGCGAAGGTGGTGCGCCCGGTCTTGACCAGAAGCAAATCGCCCTCGTCGCTCTAGCCTCGGCTATTGCCGCGCGTCATATACCGCTCACTCAGGCGATCACGGAATTTGCTGCCGGACACGCCGAGCCGGCGGAGCTCGACGGAGCCCGAGCGGCTGCCGCCATCATGGGCATGAACAACGTGTACTACCGCTTCACGCACTCGGTTAGCGACAATGAATACTCGACACTGCGGGCAAGCCTGCGCATGAACATCATGGCCCGACCCGGCTGCGACAAGATTGGTTTCGAACTGGCCTCTCTCGCAGTCTCCGCCATCAACGGCTGCTCGGCCTGCATTGATTCACACGAGAAAACCCTGCGCCAACACGGACTCGGCGCGCAGCCCGTACAAAGCGCAGCCCGTATCGCAGCTGTCATTCACGCAGTAGCCGTCACCCTGGAGCAATCGACGAAAGGCGCCGAATAAAGCTTGCTAAGATGGCGGCTCCAGAAGCGCACTTACAGGATCTGACCATGCGTTCATATAAAGCTTTGGCGATTATCACGGTCGCCGTTGCCACCCTGACTCTCGCCGCGTGCGACAACAACAAACCGAACTCGCCCGGCAATCAGTTCAAGCGCGGTGCCAAGGAAATGGCGCAGGGCGCCAAACAGATGGCTACGCAGGTCAAGGCAGCGGCCAGCGACAGCGCCATCACGGCGCACGTAAAGGCACGCCTTGCCGCCAATCAGGGTTTGGCAAGCTTTGACATACACGTCAGCACCCAGGGCGGCATAGTGACCCTCACCGGCGAAGTCGATTCCAAGGCTGCCGAGACGCTGGCAGCGCAGGTCGCCGGCAAGACCGACGGTGTACGCATCGTGGTCGACAAACTCGCCGTCAAGGGCAGCTAAGCCCGGAAGCCACATCGGGCTTGATGATCAAGAGTTTCCGACCTACCCGGCTGGCACTTTGACAAGGTACCTGCCTCTTTCACTGACACTGCTGCGACTTATACTCGCAGCACCGATGCTGGTCATGGCGCTGAAGTGGCCCTCGGCAGCAGGTTTTGCGTTGTGCATCGTGACCGCGCTTCTTTCGGATATTTTTGATGGCATCATTGCCCGACGTATGGGAATCGCGACGCCGGCACTACGCCGGCTCGACAGCGTCGCCGACACGGTGTTCTGTGCCAGCGCCGTAGCGGCTATCTGGCTGGTTCACCCCGGAACCATCCGCAGTCACATAGCACTATTGCTCGCTCTAGTGGCACTTGAATTGTTCCGCTATGTGTTCGATTTTGCGAAGTTCCGCCGGGAAGCGAGCTACCATATGTGGAGTTCTAAATTGTGGGGACTCGCGCTTTATACGGCCTTCTTCTCGGTACTCGTAGCGGGACGTGGCGGTGTCTTC
This sequence comes from Gammaproteobacteria bacterium, assembly GCA_050738295.1. Taxonomy (GTDB): domain Bacteria; phylum Pseudomonadota; class Gammaproteobacteria; order JAKDMP01; family JAKDMP01; genus JBAUSV01. Next base: position 689 of record JBOHZI010000199.1, on the reverse strand, counting down.
GTAGATGCCGCCCTGTGGATCGGAATCGTAGCCGACCTGGAAGGCCTTTCCATTTCGATTGTCTTGACTACGTGGCATCACGACGTACCGACACTCTTCCATGCCTGGCGCATGCGGCACACTCCCAAACCTAACCGCCTATCGGAATGACGAATCAGTTGCATTCTTGTATGTGGGACCATAGCGGATAAAATGACGCATCGGAATCCCACCCGGCTCCTGACGGGAGAGTGAATGCATACTGGCACCCTAAAGAAATTTGTAGTCCCGCTTTGGTTGCTACTCGCTTTCCTGCCCGCTGCGGCAAGAGCCGGCACGTCCCTACCTGCCCCAACCTGGAATTGCAGCGTTCAAGACGGGCAAACCCAGTTGGAATTCATATTCCAAACTCGGGTTGTTTATCATTACTTCACCCTCTCCCACCCACAGCGGTTGGTCATTGATCTCGATTCGACCCGCTTGCCGCAGCAACCCGCCAACGAGGCGTCCGGTTGCGGCCTTGTAAAAAGCCTGGACTGGGCCGAGCGCAAACATCAGGTGTTGCGCTATGTATTGAACCTGAGTCACAAAGCGCCAGTTCAACTGCTCCCTTCTCCTCAGAAGAAAGGCACTGATTTTCACCTTCTGGTGAGGATTGGAACACTACAAAAACCAGTTGCGGAATCCAATCACATAGCGTCTGCAGATTC
>JBOHZI010000198.1:0-4811 GCA_050738295.1 Gammaproteobacteria bacterium | reverse complement strand
GTGCAGCTGAGTGGCGCGCTGGGCCTGGTTTACTGGCTGGTAGCACTCGCACTAGGGCCTGTGGCCTTCGCGCAGGCGGGCTGGTTTTTCCATTTATGGATTGGTCAGGCCTTGCTGTGCCTCTGGAGCCTGGCTTTCTTTTTCCATCTATTGAACGGCATTCGCCATCTGTTTTGGGATGCCGGCTTCGGATTCGACAAGTGGACGCATCGTGCCCATGGCGCACTGGCCTATCGTGTGAGTGGCTGGATCGTGGTGGTGTGCGCTCTGGTGCTGACCGGTTTTGCCTGGGCCCTCGGTTGGGTATTGGCGGCGGGAGGTGTGGCATGAGCGATTTGCGTACACCTTTGGCCAAGGCCCGCGTTCTGGGTTCGGGCCATAACGGCACTCGCCACTGGCTGGCACAACGGATCACCGCGCTCGCGCTCATACCCCTGGCACTCGCAGCCGTGGTGCTGTTTTTCTGGGTCATGCATCTCGGTTATACGCGTGCCGCCGTGGCGCTGCATCAGCCTTGGGTGCTGCTCTTTGTGCTGCTGTTGGTCGGGGTCGTATTCTGGCACGGCTTTCTCGGCTTGAAGATAGTGATTGAGGACTACGTGCCGCAGCCGGGCCGCGCCTTTGCGCTGATTACCCTGGCTCGCTTTCTTGCCGTTGCCTTGGCTGTGCTCGGTATCGTTTCTGCGGCGCTGGTCGCTTTCAGGAGTTTTTGAATATGACCGAGAAGACAAGCCGCCAGGGCGATTATGAAATCGTCGAGCACACCTACGATGCGGTTGTGATCGGCGCGGGTGGTTCCGGTCTGCGTGCGACGCTCGGGCTGGCCCAGGCCGGACTCAAGACCGCCTGTGTAACCAAGGTATTCCCAACGCGCAGCCACACGGTAGCGGCGCAAGGCGGAATTGCCGCGTCGCTGGGCAACATGGGCGAAGATCACTGGTCGTGGCACATGTACGACACAGTCAAGGGGGGCGATTACCTGTCCGATCAGGACGCCGTGGAATATCTGTGTCGCGAGGCACCGGCTGCTGTGGTCGAACTCGAGCATTGGGGCGTACCTTTTTCGCGTACCGAGGAGGGTAAAATTTATCAACGCCCGTTCGGCGGCATGACGACCAACTTTGGTGAAGGCACGGCGCAGCGAACCTGTGCGGCCGCGGATCGTACCGGCCACGCCATGCTGCACACGCTGTATCAGCAATCGCTCAAGCACAAGGCCGAATTTTTCATCGAATACTTTGCGATTGACCTGCTCATGGAAGACGGCGTTTGTCGTGGTGTGCTCGCGTGGGATCTGATGACCGGCAAGTTGCATCGCTTCGCCGCTCAGCAGGTCATTCTCGCCACCGGCGGCTACGGCCGCGTGTTCTTTTCCTGCACTTCCGCACATACCTGCACGGGCGATGGCGGCGGTATGGCATTGCGTGCGGGCGTGCCTCTGCAGGACATGGAGTTTGTGCAGTTTCATCCCACCGGCGTTTATGGTGCGGGCTGCCTGATTACCGAGGGCTCGCGCGGCGAAGGCGGGTACCTGACTAACAAGGACGGCGAGCGTTTCATGGAACGTTACGCGCCGCATGCCAAGGATCTGGCGTCGCGCGATGTGGTTTCGCGCGCGATGACGATCGAAATTCGCGAAGGCCGGGGCGTAGGCGAGGAAAACGATCATATCTTCCTGCATCTGGAACATCTGGGCGCCGATGTGTTGCACGAACGCCTGCCCGGCATTTCCGAGACCGCGCGCATCTTTGCCGGTGTGGATGTCAACAAGGAACCGATTCCGGTGTTGCCGACGGTGCACTACTGCATGGGCGGCATTCCCACCAACCGCAACGGCGAAGTCGTCACACTCAAGGACGGCGATCCGGATAGCGTGGTTCCGGGCTTGATGGCGATTGGCGAAGCCGCCTGCGTGTCGATACACGGCGGCAACCGACTGGGATCGAATTCGTTGATCGACCTGGTGGTCTTTGGACGCGCCGCTGCCGATCATTGTGCGAAAACGCTCAAGCCGGGACACACGCCGGCACTCAAGGCTGATGCGCACGAGGCAGCGCTCGACCGTTTTGATCGTATCCGCTATGCCAAGGGCAAGACCTCGACGGCCACCATCCGCGACCGCATGCAACGCACGATGCAGCGTGACGCGGCCGTGTTCCGCGACGGGTCGACGCTCACCGAGGGTAAAAAGAACATCGACGAAGTGGCAGCCTTGTTCGATGACCTTCAGGTCAGTGACCGCTCCCTGGTCTGGAATTCGGACCTGGCCGAGACACTGGAACTGGCCAACATGCTGCCCCAGGCGGTCACCACGATGTATTGCGCGGCCAATCGCGAAGAAAGCCGGGGTGCGCATGCACGTGAGGACTTCAGCGAGCGCGATGACAAGAACTGGATGAAACACACGCTGGCCTGGTGCGAGGAGGGTGGCAAGCCCCGCATTGATTACCGGCCGGTGCACAATTACACATTGACCGATGAAATCGAGCCTTTCCCGCCCAAGAAACGGGTTTATTGAGTAGGAGGTAAAACAGCATGGCACAATTCAGACTTCCGAAAAATTCACGCATCGGCAAGGGCAAGACCTTCAAGGCGAAGGACGTGAAGGATGCGAAGACCGTCAAGCGTTTTCATATCTATCGCTACGATCCGGATTCGGGCGATAACCCGCGGGTCGATATCTATGAAGTCGATACCGCCAAATGCGGGCCGATGGTGCTCGATGCGCTGATCAAGATCAAGAATGAGATCGATCCCACATTGACGTTCCGGCGCAGTTGCCGGGAAGGCGTATGCGGTTCCTGTGCCATGAATATCGGCGGCAAGCTGGGAGGCACCAACACGCTTGCTTGCACTACAGGCTGGGACGAGATCGGCGATGACATCAAAATCTACCCCTTGCCCGCCATGCCCGTGGTCAAGGACCTGGTGCCGGATCTGACGCACTTTTATGCCCAGTACACTTCGATCCAGCCGTGGATGAAAACCGATTCCCCGGCACCCAGTCGCGAACGCCTGCAATCCGTCGAGGATCGGGAAAAGCTCGATGGTCTCTACGAATGCATCTTGTGCGCAAGCTGCACCACAAGCTGCCCGAGCTGGTGGTGGAATGGCGACCGCTACATGGGCCCGGCCGTACTGTTGCAAGCCTATCGCTGGATTGCCGACAGCCGTGACGAAGCCACCGGAGAGCGCCTTGACTACTTGCAGGATTCCTGGCGGCTGTACCGTTGCCACACCATCATGAACTGTACCAACACCTGTCCCAAGGGGCTCAACCCCGGCAAGGCGATTGGCGAGATCAAAAAACTAATAGCTGAACGTGAGTCCTGATCGTTGCTGAAATCATGACCGGCGAGCACTACCTGCTTCTCGGGCAATTGCGCTGGCGTAGTCGGCGCGGTCTGCGTGAGCTGGATATGGTTTTGCAACGTTATCTGGAGCAACGTTATCCGCAGGCGTCGCCGCAAGAACAAGCGGCCTATGTCGAGTTGCTCGAACAAAACGATGCCGACATTCTGGATTGGCTACTCGGCCGCAAACCCGCCCCCGAACATTTGACCAATGTCATCCGATCGCTCAGTCCCGGTCGTTGATCTCACGCTCGGTGCCTCGCGCACCTTGTCCCTGTCGGTGACGGCCGTCACGCTGTTGGCAGGTGTCGCAGTTTTCGCATCCGGACTGCCGGTCTGGCTCAAGTGCCTGATCGTTGCGGTCATCTTGGTTAGTGCCATCAGGTGGCTACTTGTCGAAGGATTGCGTTGTACACCACATTCCGTTGTGCGGCTGGTGCTCATGGATGAGGAAGAATGCATGGTGGTCGAACGCTCAGGAGCACAAAGCGGCGTGCGAACAGTACAAGCAACAGTTATCTGCTCGTCATTGACCGTTGTCATTTTACGCTCAGGTCGTTGGCAGGCACGAGCCCTGTGCATCGCGGGTGATGCCGTGGATGGTGACGGTTTTCGCCGACTCCGTATGCGACTATGCGTTTCTCCGCCCGGCATGAAACAGACCATCGTACGCAAAAGATTATTGAATTTTAACTCTCTGATTAAACGAAAGACGGACGCGTAAACGAAACTTTATCGTTTGAAAAGTGTCTATAAATCTGAAGCCGCTCAAAGCAAACGAGTGGCTTCGTTAAAAACATTTGGCCAGAGAGGACAGTTATGAAGCGCACTTTCTTATTGACTACCCTGAGTGGTTTGTTGCTGGTTCCCGCCGCAGCGTTGGCGGCCGTACCGTATTCATGGACCGGACCCTATGTCGGGGCCGAGGCGGGCACCAACCGAACCCAAACGGATCATTTCAGTTCCGAGAACGCACTCGCGCTTGGCGTGAAGGCCGGTTACAACTATCAGGTTTCCGAGCACTTTGTTGCAGGCGGCAATGTGTTCTACAACTACAACAGACAAACGGACCATTCATTCGAATACGGAGGCACCGCCCATTTTGGTTCCAATGTATACGGCATCGACGGACTCGTCGGTTTTCCGGTTGGAGAAAACGGCGCGTTCATGCCGTTCGTAAAACTGGGCTACGGCCATCTGGATGCTACTGGCGATGCCAGTGGGAGTGACCATGCTGTGCGTATCGGTGGCGGGTTGGAATGGCGTTTCAGCCAGCCCTTGAGTTTTTCAGTTCAATACATGCATGCGAAGTACGGCAGCGATAGCGACAACTGGAAGAACGATAACCTTACAGTGGGTGTGAGTTACCACTTCGGTCGCTAAAGTCGACCGCTTCTGTATGCCAGCCATCCGAACCCCATACTCCACGAGTGCGGGGTCTTTTTTGTGCCCCGGCCG
>JBOHZI010000197.1:0-4818 GCA_050738295.1 Gammaproteobacteria bacterium | reverse complement strand
CGGCATGGACGCGGGCGCGGTCGAGGGCGGCGAAGGCCTGATCGAGCACCGCAACAATCCGCTTTTGCTCATCCAGTGGTGCGAGCGGGATAAAAATGGACTTTAGGTTCGTTGCCGATAGCTCTTTGAAGGTTGTCCCCGAACCAAGATCATTCAGTAGTCGTCTATTTGCTTCAAGGAAATAGTAGAGATAGATGTGATCCAGCTTCACGTCTGGCACGATCCCTCGGCAGCCCTGATTGAATGCCATCGGAACCTGGTTAATCGCGAGATGTCCGATGGGGGCGCGCGTCGATAGGATTACTGAGTGCTTCGGAACCAAGCGAGCGGACGACTTCGCCAAGCCTTCTTTAGAAATAGTCCGAGGTGTCGAGTCTATCTCGCGTCCATCCATTTGGCCCATGTCCTTGGGTGTCAGCCACTGGACGTCTCCGCCCCAGTATTTCGCAACCTTTGATTTTGGAGTGCCACCGTTTGTGATTCTGGCTACATCCGATAGTGCGACCTTCTTCCAACTGCGGATCGTGTTGGTACGTTGCGCAAGCTGGCTGTTCACAGCATCCCCCGAATATCCTCAAGAATCTTTGCTGTCTCGGCATCGCGCGCCAGCATGTCCTTGATGATCTGCTCCGGTTCGCGCAATGGCGCTGCTTCGGGGGCGTTGGGGTTTTTTACGGACAGATCCCATGTCGTCTTGTCGATGTCGGCGGCCTGTACCGTCCAGCTTTGTGCGCTGTCGGTTTTCTTGGCTTGCAGCTTCACGAACTTGGCCAAGTCGTCGTCGTTGAGCGGGTTGGTCTTGCCGAGGCTGCGGCCCGGATCGAGTTGGTAATACCAAATTGTGCGCGTCTTGCTGCCTTTCTCGAAGAACAGCACGACCGTCTTGACGCCCGCGCCCTGGAAGGTGCCGCCGGGGCAGTCGAGCACGCTGTGCAGGTTGCAGGTGGTCAGGAGTTCCTTGCGCAGGGCGACGCTCGCGTTGTCGGTGTTGCTGAGGAAGGTGTTCTTGATGACCACCGCGCCGCGCCCGCCGGCCTTGAGCTTGCGCATGAAGTGCTGCAGGAACAGGTAGGCCGTTTCGCCGGACTTGATGGGGAAGTTGTGCTGCACTTCCTTGCGCTCGCCGCCGCCGAAGGGCGGATTGGCAAGGACGATGTCGTGGCGGTCGCGCTCGGCGATGTCCATGACGTTTTCGGTGAGCGTGTTGGTGTGGCGGATGGACGGCGCGTCGATGCCGTGCAGCACCATGTTCATCACGCCGATCACATAAGCCAGCGATTTCTTTTCCTGCCCGTAGAAGGTGCGGCGCTGTAGTTGTTTCCACTGCGAAGCGGAGAGGTCGTCGCGGCGCAGGTATTCCCAGGCTTCGCACAGGAACCCGGCGGAGCCGCAAGCGCCGTCATAAATGGTCTCGCCGATCTGTGGGTTGGTGACCTTGACCATGGCGCGAATCAACGGGCGCGGCGTGTAGTACTCGCCGCCGTTGCGCCCCGCGTTGCCCATGCGCTTGATGCGGGTTTCGTAGAGGTCGGACAGCTCGTGCTTGGCCTGCTGGCTGTTGAAGTTGAGGCCGTCCACGATCTCCAGCGCGTCGCGCAGCGTGTAGCCGGAGCGGAATTTGTTGGTGACCTCCGAGAAGATTTCGCCGATCTTGTATTCGAGCGTGTCGGCGCTATCGGCACTGTCGCGAAATTTTTTGAGGTAGGGAAACAGTGTGCCGTTGATGAAGTCGATCAGGTCCTCGCCGGTCAGCGCGGCATTGTGATCGAACTCACCGTCTTTTTTGGGCGCAGCCCACGTGTGCCAGCGGTGGGCCGTATCCAGGATTGGCGTGTACTCGCCGCCTTTCAGCCCGGCGTAGTCTTCGCGCTCGGTTTCCAGATCGTCGAGGTATTTCAGAAACAGCAGCCACGAAGTCTGCTCGGCGTAATCGAGCTCCGAGGCCAGGCCCTCGTCGTTGCGCATGACCTTGTCGATATTGTTGAACGCGTTTTCAAACATATTGACGATTACCACTCCACAATGACGGCAGCCTTGCCGATTCAACCAGTACGGGCATTCCTCTCCCCTGGTTCAATACGCCTGGGTACAAAAATGCATTTCAAATGCGGATTTCCACCAAATTGACCGCCTCAAGTGCCGATCAATCGGCTTTCGGCTTACAGTTTATCGAGTTCGACCATGATCCGGCGCTCTCCGGCACGCGAACGCACCCGTTCCACCAGTTCCAGGTCGTCCAGCCGTTCGATCAAATTGCGGTATGTGGCCGCCGGCACCAGATAGGCCACAGCTTCGCCGTGAACCAGCACCGCCACCGGTTCGGCTCCAGCAGCGCCGATTACCGCGTCGGGGTCACGCTTGAGTTCGTCGATGCTGACGGTTGCATCGGCTCGATTCAGTTCCATCATCGCTCCACAAGCGTTCTATACAGCGCCCACACTATCGCGTTTCTAAAGAAGGGTTGTACTGGAATGGTCGGCACGGATCCTGTGCCTCGCCTTGACCGTCGCCGCTATGACGCCTAAACTATCGTTTTACGGAAATGGCATCGATAAAGGATTCGTATGGAAACCGTGACGATTTCTCCCAAATATCAGGTCGTGATTCCGCGCCGTATCCGCGAAGCTTTGCATATGACTCCGGGCCAGAAAGTGCGCGTGATTCAATTCGACCAGCGCGTCGAGTACGTTCCCGTGACGCCGATGCGCACCGCGCGCGGGTTCCTCAAGGGTATCGAGACCGATGTTCCGCGTGAGGCCGATCGCGTATGAATCTGGTGGATTCGTCCGCCTGGCTGGAGTATTTCGCGGATGCACCCAACGCGGGATATTTTGCCGATGCGATTGAGGACGAGACCGAATTGCTGGTCTCGGCCATCAACCTGTACGAGGTGTTCAAGCGGGTGCAGCAACAACGTGGCGAGAATGCCGCCTTGCGCGCGGTGGCAATGATGGAAGCCGGGCGGTTGGTCGAGGTGGACGAGAGCATCGCGCTGCACGGTGCGCAACTTTCGGCCCGGCACAAGCTGGCGATGGCCGACAGCCTGATTCTGGCTACGGCGCGCGCGCACGACGCCGTACTATGGACGCAGGATGCAGACTTCGAAGGACTCGACGGCGTGCGCTTTCAAGCCAAGCATCGCTAGGAAACGGTATCACCCAACTCGACGTCGTCATTCCCGCGAAAGCGGGAACCCAGTCAAAAAAGTATCCCGACTATGTCGGGATGCAAAACCTTACTAGATTCCCGCTTCCGCGGGAATGACGAAAGAATTGTAGGCCGGGATTAGCGCGCGATTCGCGTGCGTTCCCGGTAATTCCATGGCGTCGAATGCCGGCAACGGCCTTCGGCCTTATGCCGGCCTACATGCTGGGTTCCCGCCTTCGCGGGAATGACGAGAGGGGCGGCGTGTGCGTCGGAGCGATAAGCTCGGGTCGCAAGATCGGGGCCAAGCGGCGATAATAGTTCGTTTCCAGAGCTGCGAGCCGCCATGACCGAGACTCCGAAAATCATCTACACGCTCACCGACGAAGCGCCGTTCTTGGCCACGCAGTCGCTGCTGCCGATCATCGACGCCTTTACCGATACCGCCGGTGTGGCGCTGGAGACGCGCGACATTTCGCTGGCCGGGCGCATCCTGTCGCAGTTTCCGGATGTGCTCACCGATGCGCAGAAAGTGTCCGATGACCTGGCCGAGCTGGGCCGTCTGGCACTGACGCCGGCGGCCAACATCATCAAGCTGCCCAACATCAGCGCCTCGCTGCCGCAGATCAAGGCGGCGATTGCGGAGATGCAGGGTAAGGGCTTTGCGCTGCCCGATTATCCGGATGAACCCAAGGATGACGCCGAGCGCGAGACCCGGTCACGCTACGACCATGCCAAAGGCAGTGCCGTGAATCCGGTGCTGCGCCAGGGCAATTCCGACCGCCGTGCGCCGCAGTCGGTGAAAGCCTATGCGCACAAACATCCGCACCGCATGGGTGCGTGGAGCGCCGATTCGAAGACACATGTGTCGAATATGGATGCGCACGATTTCTACGGCAGCGAGAAGTCGTCTACTCTGGACAAGGCCGGCAGTTTGAAGATCACACTGCACGGTGCCGATGGCAACGAGACCGCACTCAAGGAATCGGTCAAGGTCGAGGCCGGCGAGATCGTCGATGCCGCGGTGATGAGCCGCCAGGCTCTGGCCGATTTTATCGATGCGCAGATCACCGATGCGAAAGACCAGGGCGTGCTGTTTTCGGTGCATCTGAAAGCCACCATGATGAAGGTGTCCGACCCGATCATGTTCGGCGTGGTGGTGAGCGAGTTCTTCAAGGACGTGCTGGCCAAACACGACGACGTGCTGGCCAAAGCGGGCTTCAACCCCGACTTCGGTATGGGCGATTTGTATGCGCGCATCAAGTCGCTGCCCGAGGACAAACAAGCCGAGATCAAGGATGATATTACCGCGCAATACAAAAAGCGCCCGCACCTGGCGATGGTCGATTCTGACAAGGGGATCACCAACCTGCATGTGTCTTCGGACGTGATCATCGACGCCTCCATGCCGGCCATGATCCGCGACTCGGGCAAGATGTGGAATGCCGCCGGTGAACGTCAAGACTGCAAGGCCATCATCCCCGATCGCAGCTATGCCGGCATTTACCAGGCGGTCATCGCCGACTGCCAGGCCCACGGCGCATTCGACCCGGCAACCATGGGCAGCGTGCCCAACGTCGGCCTGATGGCGAACAAGGCCGAGGAATACGGTTCGCACGACAAGACCTTCCAAATCTCTACAGACGGCACGGTGAAGGTGACCGACGAGAACGG
>JBOHZI010000196.1:0-4818 GCA_050738295.1 Gammaproteobacteria bacterium | reverse complement strand
CAACACGCTCAGCACCAGAACCAGCGTCAGCAGTAACGGCACAATACGGGCAAATCGGCGCCCATAAAAACCCCCAACGCCGACACCGTTGAGACTACCCCAACGCTGCAACGACATCCCGGTAATCAGAAACCCCGAAATCACAAAGAAGATGAACACGGCCTCATAGCCCCGCCAATTCAAAACATTGGTCAACCACAGCGGCAACACGGCCCCCACCGCAGTTTTCGCCAAAGGAACGCGAATCCCGAAGTGATTCAGGATTACCAGCAAAATAGAAATACCCCGCAGCGCATCAATCCCGTGATTACGTTCCGAGATCTGGAATTCAGGGCTTGAAAGGCTGGAATCCATCAGGTTTGTGATTTGCCGCCTGTTATGAACCGCTAAGTTAACACCACTCGCCCGTACAGCTCGCCAAAACTGTGTCTGTCACTTATTGGTCTCGATCCCGCTTATGACGTATTCCGTGTCTGTGACCACTTGCTATCAAGCAATGTGCTACGATTTTTGTGTGTTTAAACGCCACATAGTTAGATTAGACTTCACCTCGACGCTTAGATGGCGTTGGACGTCATAAATATGTTTGCTCACCTTATCCATCTCCTCGAATCGATACCTGCTGCATTTTGGGGCGTTGTCGTCGGCGCGCTCTTATCTTTGGGCGGGGTGACTCTAACAAACCGCGCCAGCGATAAACGTCTTCGTGCTCAGTTTGAGCACGAACGCATAGAAAAGGCCAAAGAACGGGAGATGGCGCTTCGCAAGGATGTGTTCTTGGCTGCGGCCGAAGCTATAGCTGCCGGAATTAACTCCATTAGTCGCTTCGTGGATCTTGACCTGCCAGACAACCTAATTACCAGCGACTACATTCAGAAATCTCCGGCCATTATCAAGGTCCATGTGATCGCAAAGATGGAGACGATTAAAGGAATCATTAGTTTCACTGGGGAATTAGGAGCGTTGTTTTATAGACTCGTTGGTAAACGCTTAGAATTAATGAGCGACAAGAATGCTATCACCCTGATCGACAGTCAAGTTGCGGACTTCGGTAAAGAGCGGGATCGTATATTGGAACGCATGAAACAACAAAACATTGAAGGTATTGTCGATGATTGTTGTTGGGGTGTACTCCAAAATAACTTTGATTTCGAGGTGCAACGAATCAACGAGGCCCTCACTCATCGTGCTCAACTCGTTGCTACGCTACGACCAAAGCATCTTGAGTTCATGCGTGAGTGTCTCCGTCAGACCGCGGCAATGGGCGAGATTCTTGTCGCTGTGCTAACAGAGGTTCGCGCCGAACTTGAACTACCATTCGACCAAACTGAGTATCAGCAACTCGTAAGCGAGAGCATGATCCGACAGCAACAAGCTATTGATGAATTCGCATCTAAGTACTTCCCAAACGTCAAACCGACCGATCCAAGCGGTCCCCAAACGTTTGCCGGTAGCTGAGCTTTTACGTTAGTTAACGGTCTTAACGCGCACACCCGCACAACCCTCCTAGGTTTAATAGGGAGCGGTCTCTAGATTCTAGTGCAACACTCTAGTATTTCAGCCGCCAAAGGACAAGGTGGTCGAGCGCAGGTTTTTGCCTGGCAGATAAGCTATTGAAACAATGGTGGCTATGGGTGGACTCGAACCACCGACCTCAGCATTATGAGTGCCGCGCTCTAACCAGCTGAGCTACATAGCCACGGGGATCGCGTATTGTCCCCGACGGGGGTGTTTGCAGTCAACCCCGAAGGCCTTGTATCCCGACTGTGCCGGGATTCCTTTTCTTACTGGATTCCCGCTTTCGCGGGAATGACGAATGACGACTGGAAGCGTAGCAAGCGAAGGCAGGTTGGACGCGGCCGGAGCGCAGGAAGCGCAGTGTACATGTAGTACATGAGCATTCCGAGCACCGCCCGCGTTCAAGATGCCGAGCGCAGTAGCTTGCTCTAGACGTTGAAGCGGAAGTGCATTACGTCGGCTTCCTGCACGATGTACTCCTTGCCTTCCAGGCGCCAGCGGCCGGCATCGCGGGCGCCGGATTCGCCGCCGTGGGTGATGTAGTCGTCGTAGGCAATCACCTCGGCGCGAATGAAGCCTTTTTCGAAATCGGTGTGGATCACGGCCGCCGCCTGCGGCGCGGTGGAGCCCTTGCGCACCGTCCAAGCTCGCACTTCCTTGGGTCCGGCGGTAAAGTAGGTTTCCAGATCGAGCAAAGTGTAGGCGGCCCGGATCACGCGATTGAGGCCTGGCTCTTCCAAACCCAACTCGGTCAGAAATTCCTGTTTGTCTTCCTCGGCCAACTCGGAAATCTCGGCTTCCATGCGCGCCGAGACGACGGCGACTTGTGCCCCTTCCTGCTCGGCATGCGACCGCACCCGAGCCAGCAACGGCGACTCGGTCATGAGCCCCGCCTCATCCACGTTGGCGATGTAGAGGATCGGTTTGCCGGTCAGCAGGTTGAGATCGCGGATCGACAGGGCCGCTTCGTCGGCGAGTTGCGCGCCGCGCGCCGGACGGCCGGCATCCAGCTCGACCTTGACCTTGCCGAGCGCGACCAGCCGTGCCTTGGCCGTCTTGTCGCCCGACTTCGCGACCTTTTCGGTGCGCGCGAGTGCGCGCTCGACCGAATCCAGATCGGCCAAAGCGAGTTCGGTGGAAATGGTTTCGATATCGGACAGCGGATCGACCTGGCCGGTCACATGCACCACGTCGTCATCCTCGAAGCAACGCACCACGTGGGCAATTGCGTGGGTCTCGCGAATGTGACCGAGGAACTGGTTGCCGAGCCCTTCGCCTTCGGCGGCACCGGCCACGAGGCCCGCAATGTCCACGAACTCGACCGTGGCGGGAATGATCTTTTCCGGCTTGACGATGGCGGCCAGCGCGTTCAAACGCGGATCGGGCACCGCCACGACGCCGATATTGGGGTCGATGGTGCAGAAGGGATAATTCTCGGCCGCAATCCCGGCCTGGGTCAGCGCGTTGAACAGGGTGGATTTGCCCACATTGGGCAGACCGACAATACCGATACGCAATGCCATCAGGATTCCTTTCGATTGTGCAGCGCACGCGTGGCGGCATCGAACTCGCCCGCGGCCAGATGCGCCAGTTCGGCTTGCGCGGCGGCCAGCGCATCGAGAATAGCGCCTTCTTCATCGCGGCCGGGTGCATTGAGCACGTAATTGATTACTTCGCGCCCGGCAGACGGATGCCCGACACCGAAACGCAGTCGTGCAAAATCGGCGCCGGCGTGTTGAATGATGTCACGCAGTCCGTTGTGTCCGCCGTGGCCCCCACCGCGCTTGAGACGGGCGACACCCACCGGCAGATCCATGTCGTCGTGCGCAACCAGTACCTCGCCCGGTGTGTGCTTGAAAAAATCGAGCACGGCACGTACTGCGAGTCCGCTGCAATTGACGAACGTTTCGGGCTTGACGAGCAATACCTCGGCATCCCCCACCTTGATGCGTGCCGTCTCGGCATGGAAACGACGTGTGGGTCGAAACGCAACGCGTTGCGCGTCGGCCAACAAGTCGAGAAACCAGAACCCGACATTGTGTCGGGTACGCAAATAGTCGGCCCCGGGGTTACCGAGGCCGACAATAACGCGTATCGGCGTGGTGGACGCCATACAGGATTCTCCGTCGCTCGCAGATCAGTCCGCGGAGTCGGCTTTGTCGGAGTCGCCTTCTTCGTCCGCCTTTGCTTCGCCCTCGGCCTCTTCGCCTTCGGCCTCGGCGGCGGCTTCGGCTGCTTCGCCTTCGGGCTCTTCTTCCTCGGTGACGCGCGGATGGTGCACGGCGGCGATGGTCACATCGTGCTCGTGCTCTTCATCATGCGCCAGAGCCAGAATTTCAACTCCTTCCGGCAACACGATGTCGCTCAGGTGTTTGACATCGCCGATGTCCAGCATGGACACGTCGATTTCCAGATACTCCGGAATGTCCTGCGGCAGGCACTGGATCTCCACTTCGACCACGTTGCGCGAAAACACGCCGCCTTCCTTGACGCCGGGCGACTTGTCGGCACCGACAAAGTGCAGCGGGATCGTTACGTCCAGCTTTTCTCCCGCCTTGATACGCAGCAGATCGATATGCACCACTTCGTTCTTGAACGGATGATGCTGCACGTCTTTCAAAATGACTTGCTCGCTCTTCTTGCCTAGCTTGAGCGTCAGCACGTGCGAGTGGAAAGCCTCGACTTTCAAGTTATGAATCAGCTCGTTATGATCAAGCGTGAGCGCCTCAGCCTTGCTGTCGCCACCATACAAAATTGCCGGTACTCTGCCTTCACGGCGCAGGCGGCGGCTCGCACCTCGCCCTGCATCCCCTCTAGCTTCGGCGTTGAGTGTGAACTCGATTGCCATGTCGTTTACTCCAGTCAAAAAAGGGGCTTTGCCCCGGTCGAAACGCGAGCCGCGACCAGCCCGTGCTTCACATTAAAAGCTTCGGATTATTGAAGCTTCCTTAAAAAAATCTGCCGTCGATCAATCAACATACAGCGAGGAAACCGACTCCTCATCGCTCACGCGGCGCACCGTCTCGGCCATCATCTCGGCAATCGAGAGTTGGCGAATCTGCTTGCAGGCCGCAGCTTCCGCGTTCAGCGCAATGGTGTCGGTTACCACCAGTTCATCCAGTACTGAGCCCCCGATACGCTCCACCGCCGGCCCCGAAAGCACCGGGTGCGTAATGTAGGCCACCACCCGCGCGGCTCCTTCGTCCTTCAACGCCTGCGCTGCATGGCACAGCGTGCCCGCGGTATCGACCACGTCGTCAACAATCACGCAGGTGCGGCCCTTGACCTCGCCGATGATGT
>JBOHZI010000195.1:0-4847 GCA_050738295.1 Gammaproteobacteria bacterium | reverse complement strand
GGAGCAGTCCAAGCTCCTCGGCACGCTGCCGGTGATCTATAACGTCACCAACATTCCGAAGCCGCCACCGGGGCAGCCCACGCTGCTCACCTTCGACGAAGTAACGACGCTCTTTCACGAGTTTGGGCACGCGCTGAACGGGTTCTTTGCCGACGAGCAGTACGCAAGCCTGTCAGGTACCAACACACCGCGTGACTTCGTGGAATACCCGTCGCAGTTCAACGAGCACTGGGCGCTGTATCCCCAAGTGCTCAAGCACTACGCGGTCAACTACAAGACCGGCAAGCCGATGCCCAAGGCGCTGCTCGACAAGCTCCTCAAGGCGCGCTACTTCAATTCGGGCTACGACATGACGGAACTCGTCGCAGCGGCCGAGCTCGACATGCAGTGGCATGAACTGCCGGCGAGTGCACCGTTGCAGAAGCCGGAAACGTTCGGCCCCGCAGCGCTCAAGAAAACCGGTATCTACATGGCGCAGGTACCGCCGCGTTACCGTTCGAGCTACTTCATGCACATCTGGGGCAATGGTTACTCTGCGGGCTACTACGCCTACATGTGGACCCAGATGCTGTGCGACGACACCTACCAGTGGTTCCTCGATCACGGTGGCCTGACCCGCAAGAACGGCCAACGCTACCGCGACATGATCCTCTCGCGCGGCAACAGCGTGGACCCGGCGAAGATGTTCCGGCAGTTCTACGGCAGTGCACCCAAAATCGGGCCGATGCTCAAGTACCGCGGCCTGGCCGGAAAAGAAGGCGAATAAAGCCTACACAACGAACGTAGCCCCAAGGGCCGGCTCTTGAGCCGGCCCTTTTTTCTAAGGAGTAACGAAATGATGTATCAAGGCAGTTGTCACTGCGGGAAAATTGCTTACGAGGTGGATTGCGAAATCGGTGAGGTTATCGAGTGCAATTGTTCGATCTGTCAACGACGCGGGCACATGCTCACCTTTGTGCCGCGCGACAAGTTGAACTTGAAAACACCTGTGGAAAACCTCGCCACCTATAGCTTCAATGCCAAGCGCATCAGTCACCATTTCTGCCCTGTCTGCGGCTGCGCGCCGTTCGGCACGGGCGCGGACAAGGAGGGCAACGAAATGGCGGCCATCAACGTGCGCTGTCTCGAAGGCGTCGATATCGCCGCGCTGAAAGTAAGGCACATCGATGGACGCAGTCTGTAAACTGATCGAGACCGATACACGTATGATCGCGCGTTGCGGAGGCATGCAGGAGTAGACCCCATGAACGAGGCAAACATGCCGAAGACTGTGCTTGTTACCGGCGCGACGGGCTACGTTGCAGGCTGGGTGGTGAAGCGCCTGCTGGAGCAGGGGCACACCGTGCACGCTGCGGTACGCGATCCGTCGCGCAAGGACAAGATCGCCCACCTCGACGCCATGGCTGTCGATCTGCCGGGGCAAATCGCCTACTTCAAGTCCGATCTACTGGAGCCGGGCAGCTACACGCAGGCCATGCAGAGCTGTGAAATCGTCTTTCATACGGCTTCGCCCTTCACCTTGAACGTCACCGATCCGCAGCGTGACCTGGTCGATCCTGCCGTCAAGGGTACGCGCAATGTGCTCGCAAGCGTCGAAGCGACGGCGAGCGTGCAGCGCGTAGTGCTGACCTCGAGCTGCGCGGCCATATATGGCGACAATGCCGACATGGCACACAAACCGGCCGGACACTTTACCGAGGCCGACTGGAACACCAGCTCGTCACTCGATCACCAGCCCTACTCCTACTCCAAGGTGGAAGCCGAAAAGGCAGCCTGGGCTATGGCCGAGACGCAAAGCCGCTGGGAGCTGGTGGTTGTTAATCCCTCCCTGGTGCTGGGGCCGGGCACCCGGGCGGAGGCCACTTCGGAGTCTTTCAACATCATGCGACAAATGGGAGACGGCACCTTCAAAACGGGTGCGCCGAACCTGCGGCTGGGTGCCGTCGATGTGCGCGACGTGGCCGAAGCGCACGTGAGCGCCGGTCTCACACCCAAGGCGCACGGACGCTATATCGTCTCGGGCACGGATTCGGGACTGCTCGGAATTGCAGCGATCCTGCGTCGTGAATTCGGCCCGGACTGGCCGTTCCCAAGCCGCAAATTGCCGAAGTGGCTGGTGTGGCTGGTTGGTCCGCTCGCGGACAAGACGCTCAGCCGTAAAATGATCGCCCGCAACGTTGGCTGGCCACTCGCATTCGACAATTCCAAAAGCAAAACAGAGCTCGGCATAACCTATCGTGCGCTGGAAGAAAGCGTACGCGACATGTTCCAGCAGTTGATCGACAACAAGGTCGTCGAAAAACCTTGATTGCAGGCAGGTTAGTACACTGTAGGCCCGAATCCGAAGATACTGACCGCTTATGACCTCTCTTGCACCGCCGCCACCACGCGCCCTGAAGTTCCGCGATCTCGACCCAACGAGGGTGGCAGAGGATCTGATTCGCAGGATCGGCAAGGCCCGCAAACGCGTAGAAATTGCGATAGAGGGAGATCCACAGGCGCTCATTCCTGCGTTGGAGCTGATCGAGGAAGATCTCGGCCGCCGCTTCACGCCGCTGCGCCATCTCAACTCAGTGGCTTCGACGCCCGCGGTGCGCGCGGCCTACGAGAAAACGCTCGCCGCCTTCACCGATTACGAGACCTGGCTGGGTCAGCACCAAGGGCTGTACCGGGCATTCCGTGCTTTGGCGGATGCTCCCGATTTTGCGCAACGACCGCAGGCGGAGCAGGCGCTGGTGCATCATGCCTTGGTTGGCTTCAAGCTGTCCGGTGCGGAATTGCCACCAGCAGAACGCGAACAGGTTCGTGGCCTGATCGCGGAACTGAGCGAACTCGGCAACCGGTTCGAGACGCAGGTGCTCGATGCCACCGATGCCTGGCATCTGCCGGTTACGGACAAGGCGTTGCTGGCGGGACTGCCCGAGGCGACCGTCGAGCTGCTGGCCGAACGCGCGAAGGAACAAAGCGCAGACGGTTGGTTGCTGACGCTCGATCCGAGTGTAGTGAGCGACGTACTCAAGTACGCCGATACACGCTCGCTGCGCCGACAGGTGTACGAGGCGTGGGTAAGCCGCGCCTCCGATGCCGGACCGCAGGCCGGGCAGCACAACAATGTGCCGGTAATCGAAGCGGTGCTTGCTGCACGGTACCGCCTGGCGCGTACGCTGGGTTATGCGGATTATGCCGAGTACGCGCTCGTTGAACGCATGGCGCGTAGTGCCGAGGAAGTGACCGGCTTTCTGCGCGACCTGGCGAAACGGGCACGGCCGCGTGCCGAACAGGAGCTGGCCGAACTCGCGGAATTCGCCGCGGCGAACGGACTGGGCGAACCCCTCGCCCCGTGGGACATTGGATATTACTCCGAAAAGCTTCGCGAAAAACGCTACGGCTTCGACGAAGAAGCACTGCGTCGTTATCTGCCACTGGAGCATGTGCTTTCCGGTCTGCAAAAAATGTGTCGCGCACTTTATGGGCTGCACTTTCGCACCAACAAGGACACCCCCGTCTGGCATCCCGATGTCAGAGTGTGGGAGATGGCCGGCGTCGACGGTCAACGCATCGGGCGACTGTATCTTGATCTTTACGCCCGACCGGGCAAACGCGGCGGCGCGTGGATGGACGAAGGCGGCCATCGCTTGCGCCTGGGCGGCGTGACCCGCCATCCGGCTGCATTTCTCAATGCCAACTTCATGCAGCCGGCGCGCGGACGACCATCGTTGATTGCGCACGACGATGTGGTGACGCTGTGCCACGAACTCGGCCACTGCCTGCATCATCTGCTGAGTACCGTGGACTACCCCTCGGTCGGTGGCATCTCCGGCGTCGAATGGGATGCAGTGGAATTTCCCAGTCAATTGCACGAGGAATTCGCCTGGCACCCGGCGGGGCTTACCGCGCTTGCGGCCGAGGTGGACACCGGCGCGGCGTTGCCACACGAACTGGTGCAGGCACTCGGCGAATCGCGCCGCTTCCAGGGTGCGCTTCATATCGTGCGCCAACTCGAATTCGCGCTATTCGATCTCGAGCTGCACACGCTGGATAAGGCAACACCATCCATTACCGATGTACGCCAGGTGCTGAGCGAAGTGCGCCAATCCGTCCGTGTTACACCCGTCGCCAAACTCGATCGCTTCGAATGCGGTTTTGCACACATCTTCAACGACGGCTACGCGGCCGGCTACTACAGTTACTTGTGGGCCGAAGTCATGGCTCGTGATGGCTTCGACGCCTTTACGCACAACGGGCAACTGAACTTCGAAACCGGACAACGGCTTGCCACCACGGTGCTTGCCGGCGGCGGCAGTCAACCGGCCCGCGATCTCTACCGCGCCTTCCGTGGTCGCGACCCCGAACCCGCGGCGCTCCTCGCCCTCTACGGCATCACTTGAGGGCGCCTCTAAAAATGCGCTTTTTTCGCGATAACTGCGTCAACTCTGTGCTCGAATCCTCATGTATAGGCACATACACTGCGGTTCTGCGCGCAGTGCTCCCTTGTTCTCACAAAAAAATCACTATTTTTAGAGGCGCCCTTGAACGAAAGTGCGGCCGTGAGCACCACCTTTAACGTGTCTCCTGGTAAAGCATTTGCGATACTTGACCGCGCCACGCCGTCTATATAGACTCAAAATGTAGAAGTTGGCGCCTTTGGAATTGCAACATCGGAGCCAATGGATCTCACTGAAGTCTACGCAGGAGAATTCATCATGATTACACGAATTTCTGCCGTATTTGCCGCCGGATGTCTCGGTGGTCTCGCCACGGTGATTACGCTCTGGCTCTTCGGCTTAATCGGGATTTCCGGAGCAATGGGCGTAGCGTTAGCGCCTCCGCTCACGCCGCCCATGATC
>JBOHZI010000194.1:0-4880 GCA_050738295.1 Gammaproteobacteria bacterium | reverse complement strand
ACCCAGAACTGATCGAGGTGCAACGCAAGATGACCGATGAGGCGACACCGGAACATCTGCTCTATACGGAAGAGCTCAAACAAACCATTAACAGCGCGATCGAGGCGTTGCCGCCGGAACTTCGGCGCGCAATTCTACTCAGAGAAGTGGAAGGCCTGAGTTATGAGGAAATAGCCAAGGTGATGGACAGCCCGGTCGGAACCGTACGTTCGCGTATCTTTCGTGCCCGTGAAGCGGTTGCCCAACGTATTCAACCTCTCCTGGAGTGATTGGCCCATGAGTGATCTTTTGCGCGAACAATTGTCGGCTCTCATCGACGGCGAACTGCCGGGCGAAGAATGCGAGCTGCTGGTCAAGCGTATTGGCAACAGTGCCGAGCTGGCACGGAGCTGGCATGCCTATCATCTGATCGGCGATGCGTTGCGCGACGAACTGTCGAGCGGGGACGCCGAACGGCTTGCGGGCCGTGTGCGCGAGGCCCTGAGCGAGAAGGCCGAGCCGCCGGCATCAACGCACCGCGGTCTGCGGCGCTGGTCGACTCTGGCAGCCGGTGTTACGGTGCTGGGCCTGGCCGGCCTGACCGGCGCGCTGATCAGCAGCCACATAGAGCCCGGCAAGGTGTTTGCACCGGCCGGTAGCGCGGCAGGCGGCAGTGCGCCGGTTCATGTGGACTGGCGCCGGGCGCCGGCCCCGGTGCAGGCCGAACTCAGCCAGTATCTGCTGATGCATGACCCGTACGGCATGGCCTCCAGTCCGGCGGCGCACAATGCGCAGGGTGCGGCCACCTCGCCGACGGCGGGCGGGGCGGTCAATGACGAAACGCTTCCCACACCACCCCTCTGATCCCATGCGCCTCAGCCTGGCGCTGCTGGTAGTCACGGCGCTCGGGCTGCCGGCGGCGGCATGGGCGGGCGAGACAACGGCCGCTGCCTGGTTTTCCCGCATGCAGAAGACCCTGACCACGCAAAGTTATCAGGGCAACATCGTTTACATGGGTAGCTCTCAGCCCGCCGCCTATCAACTGGTTGCGTGTTCTGACGGTTATGCGCGCCTGACGGCCCTGTCCGGTCCGCCGCGTGAAGTGATTCGCGGGCCGCACGTAGCGGTACGCATGCGGGCTGGACGTACTGCCCTGGTGGTGCACGAGACGGACAATCAAGCTGCACCGTTGCCATTCCCGCCCGTTACCCGAACGCCTGTGGCCACGCTCGAAAAGTGGTACCGCTTCGTGCTCGGCGGCACTAACCGGGTAGCGGATCAGGCGGCGCAATTGGTGGAAGTGGTGCCCCGCGACGGGTGGCGCTACGGGTATCGCATCTGGATCGGTCAAAAATCCGGGATGCCCTTGAGTTCACAGTTAATAGGGCCGCATGGCGGCGTGCTGGAACAGGCGTTTTTTACGCGCATCCAGTTGCTGGACAAGGCGACGGCACGCGGCCTGATTGGCGGCAAGGCCCTGTCGCTGGCGGCCCATGCGGCCTCAGCGCCGCAGCCGGTGGCGGCAACCGCCTGTTCCACCGGGAATGGAGCGGGCGCTGTCGATTTGAAGAACCTGCCCACGGGATTCGAGCAGGTGAGCGAAAAATGCGAGTCCTCGCCCCGCAAAGATGGCCAGGTGACTCACATTCTGGTGAGTGACGGTCTGACCCACGTCTCGGTGTTCGTTTCTCCGCACCAGACTGGCGGCGCCACCTTGATGGGCGAAACCGGCATGGGCGCGGTGCATGCCGTGGGTCGGGTCGCCGGCGGCTACGCCGTGACCGTAATGGGTTCCGCGCCTTTGGCTACAGTATCGAACATTGCCAATGGCGTAATAATCAGACAACAGTAGGCGCTTTAGATGTAGCCCGTCACCCTGGCGAAAGAGCAGTGAACCCAAAGTTCCCAGTTGGCTATTCGCCCGTTATAATTACCTGTTTGTTCAAGTGCGGACAGCACATGCGGCATATCCGCAATTTCGCGATCATTGCCCACATCGACCACGGAAAATCCACGCTCGCCGACCGGCTCATCGAGCAATGCGGCGGGTTGAGTACGCGTGAGATGGGCGCCCAGGTGCTGGATTCGCTGGCCATCGAGCGCGAGCGCGGCATTACGATCAAGGCCCAGAGCGTGCGCCTGAATTACCTGGCGCGTAACGGCGAGCGCTATCAGATGAATCTGATCGACACGCCCGGCCACGTCGATTTTTCCTACGAGGTCTCGCGCTCCCTGGCCGCCTGCGAGGGCGCGCTGTTGATCGTTGACGCCTCCCAGGGTGTGGAAGCGCAGAGTGTCGCCAATTGCTACAGCGCAGTCGAGCAGGGCCTGGAAGTGGTGCCCGTGCTCAACAAGATCGACCTGTCGGCGGCCGAACCCGAGCGGGTAGCCGCGGAAATCGAGGATCTGATCGGCATCGAGGCGCGCGATGCACTGCCTGTAAGCGCCAAGACCGGCGCCGGCATGGCCGAGGTGCTGGAACGGTTGATCGAACGGGTACCCGCGCCCACCGGTGATCCCAAGGCGCCGTTGCAGGCGCTGATACTGGATTCATGGTTCGATCCCTACGTGGGCGTGGTCTCGCTGGTGCGTATCAAGGCCGGGTCGCTTGCCAGCAACGAACGCATCAAGGTGATGTCCACGGGCAACTGGTGGCAGGTCTCGCGCATTGGCTGTTTCACGCCGCGCATGACCGATACGCCGCGGCTCGAATGCGGCGAAGTGGGGTTCGTGATTGCCGGCATCAAGGATATCGACGGGGCGCCGGTGGGCGACACCATTACCTCCGCTGTGCATCCGGCGGAAAAGCAGTTGCCGGGTTTTGTGACGATCAAGCCGCGCGTGTTCGCCGGGCTGTTCCCGACCGATGCCTCGGATTTCGAAAATCTGCGCGAAGCGCTAGCCAAGCTGCGCCTGAATGATGCCGCGCTGGTATACGAGCCCGAAACCTCGGGCGCGCTCGGATTCGGCTTTCGCTGCGGTTTTCTCGGCCGGTTGCACATGGAGATTGTGCAGGAACGGCTGGAGCGCGAATATGATCTCGACCTGATTTCCACTGCGCCGTCGGTGGTGTATCGGGTGACCACCGCCAAGGGCGCGGTCAGCGAGGTGGAGAATCCCTCGGCACTGCCGCCGCGTGGCGAAATCGAGCGCATCGAGGAGCCGGTCATCACCGCCAGCATCCTGTGTCCGCACGATTACGTGGGTGCGGTGATCGGCCTGTGCGAACAGAAGCGCGGCATGCAGAAGTCGCTGATCTATCATGCCGGCCAGGTGAGTCTGACCTACGAATTGCCGCTGGCCGAGGTGGTGCTCGATTTCTTCGATCGTCTGAAATCGCTCAGCCGCGGCTATGCCTCCTTCGATTACGGCCCGGCCCGGTTCGTCGAATCCGACCTGGTGCGCCTCGATGTGCTGATCAACGGCGAACGCGTCGATGCCTTGTCGCTGATCGTGCACAAAAGCATTGCCTTCGCTCGCGGGCGGGATCTGGTGGAACGTCTGCGGGAACTGATTCACCGCCAGATGTTCGAAGTAGCGATACAGGCCGCGATCGGAAGCCAGATTATTGCCCGTTCTTCGGTCAAGGCACTGCGGAAAAATGTCACGGCCAAGTGTTATGGTGGCGATATTACCCGCAAGCGAAAATTGCTGGAAAAGCAGAAGGAAGGCAAAAAGCGCATGAAGCGCGTCGGCAAGATCGATCTGCCGCAATCGGCCTTTCTCGCCATACTGAAAAATGAATAAGGAATTTCGATGAGCGATATGTTTGCCTTGATCATCATCCTGTTGACGGTCGTGACAGGGCTGGTGTGTCTGGCCGATGTGGTGCTGAGGCGCGGGCTGAAGAAGGGCGGCGAAGACAAGCCGCTACCCGCCACCTGGCGCTGGTGGGCAGAAACCTGCCGCGGCTTTTTCCCGTTCGTGCTCGCCATTCTCATTATCCGCAGCTTTATCGCGGAGCCGTTTCACATTCCTTCCGGTTCAATGATGCCTTCGGTGCAGATCGGTGATTACGTGGTGACCGAAAAATTTGCCTATGGCCTGCGCCTGCCAATTTCCGACACTCGGATCATTCCGACTGGCACCCCGCACCGCGGCGACGTGTTCGTATTCCGCTATCCGGTCAATCCCGGCGTGGACTTCATCAAGCGTGTCATTGGCCTGCCGGGCGACAAAATCACGTACACTTGTAATAATCAGCTCTACATCAACGGCAAAAAGGTGCAGCGGCACTACATCGGCAAATACCCCGGCGAAGGCGTGCTCGGCACTGCGGGCGGCGCTCAGGAATGGGTCGAAGACCTGCCGCGCAAGGGTGGCGGGGTGGTGAAGCACAAGATTCTGCTGCGCCCGGACCGGCCGATTTTCCCGCCCCATTGCAACCGGACCTGGACGGTGCCCCCGCACGAATACTTCGCAATGGGCGATAATCGCGACAATTCGGACGATAGCCGCTATTGGGGCTTTGTGCCCGAGAAGAATCTGGTCGGCAAGGCCGTGCTGGTGTTTTTCAATTTCCAGGGCTGGACGCATTGGCCCCTGTGGCACCGGATCGGCACCTTGCTCAAGTGAAAAGAAAAAAGCATACTTATGGCGTGGAGGACAGACTATGTTGAGAAATGATGGAATGTCAGGCGAACTTTCGCGACAACGCGGGATCAGCCTGATTGGTTGGTTGCTGCTTATAGTTCTTGTCGGAGTGTGGGTCTATGCGGCATTTCTGGTAGTACCCGCCTATATTGAGAATGCCGAGCTGGGGAGCGTTCTGAGCGGAGTAAAGACCGAGGCCAGCACGGCCTCCCTGGAAACCATTCAGCGTGATATCGCCGACCAGCTCACGATCAACAGCATCGACGATGTCACTACCGACGAATTCAAATTCTCGATACAGGGTAACC
>JBOHZI010000193.1:0-4904 GCA_050738295.1 Gammaproteobacteria bacterium | reverse complement strand
ACAGCATACTGCTTTCGTCGCAAAGAGCCGCGCAGAGGTAGATGCGTTTTATGCGGCTGCAATCGGTGCCGGTGGCACAGACAACGGTGCTCCTGGCGCGCGTGAAGGCCAGTCATCACCCATTTACTACGCCGCGTTTGTGTTTGATCCGGATGGGAACAACATCGAGGCCGTCTTTCGCGGTTAGGCTCGTTGGTTCGGAGCCGAGCGGCCGCGCCTGACTGTTTATTCCAGCGGACGCTCAACCGCCATGCGGCTTCACGCCGCTAAATTGAGGCGTCATGCCACCAGTTCATAGGCAAGGAGAAACAGAAGTGAATCGAGCTGATAACCGAATGTCCAATTTTCTTGCGCTACTCTTGGCTGGTGTCCTGTCCATTGCCGCTCTCGCACCGATCGCGCAGGCCCAAGATGCAGCATTGGCGAAACCCGCTGAGAATGTGACTCCTCTGCTTCAAGAGATGGTCGGGACATGGGATGTCCAGCAGCGTATGTGGCCCGGCCCTGATGCTCAGGCAATTAACCTTCCGTCGGCAGTTGCACATCGCCGATTGGTTGGAGGGGCGTACCTGCAGGAGATAATGAAGCCGGCGCATCAGTCCAAACAACACGCATTCACGCGCACGGCTTATATCAATTTCAATCCCGTCAGTCAGCGGTACGAATATTTCTCCATTGACACTCGTGCCCCACAGCAAATGCATTATCGGTCGGCACAGCGAACTACGAGTGGGAAGAAGCCAGTGGAGCTACGTGGTGATGTCTTTGTGGCTCCGCAATGGGGAGAATTCAAGAATGTAGCGTTCAGTTATCGACTGGTGCTCGAGGAGGTAAAGGACAATGAGCAGTTGGTTCGACTGTACCTGACGCCGCAATCCCGGAAAAACCGCCAGGAGTTTTTGGCTTTTGAGTACGTCTATACGCGCCATCATTGACGTTCCCGTAAATGGCGTATGCTTGGTTTCGGATTCGCTAATAATCCGGCGATGCCTTCTAACACGGTCCTCAAGCCGACTGGATTCCGCTTCGCTACATCCAGCGGCTTAGCTGTGCGTTGGACGTTATGATCGCAGGATAGGCTCATGCACCTTATCTTTGAACCGTGAAAGGAGGCACCATGCCCAAGGAGCACATCGGATCACGGCCAGCGCTAAATATTGATGACAACGCGATCGTACAGGAAGCGAATGACGCGGTTGCCCACCTCGTCGCCGAACTGCAGACCGGCTGGGAACAACACGATGCTGAGATTACCGATGGCCATCTCGCTGCAGACGTCGCATGGGGGAACCCGTTTGGCGCAATCGTTAATGGTTATGACCGATTGCATGGCATTCACGTCAAGCTCAAGGAGCAGAGCAAAGGCGGTTCCGCCTCTCGGTTTGAAGTCGAGCGCGTGTTGGTTTCAGCCCCCGGCGTTACTGTCGCCCACGTCAAGCGAGTGGCGCTCAAAGCCAACGGACAACCAGTCGAACCCAGCTCTGACACCAGTAACGCGTTCTCAGAAATGGCGCTCTACGTACTGGTCCGCCGCGATGGGGCATGGTGGGTTGCTGCAGGTCAGAACACACCAGTCCGACCCGGCGGCGCGGTCTGATCAGTCTCGGATAGCGGTCAATGCGAGACTGTTCGATGATTTCACAATCTGCACTCTGTGCAGGTCGAAGTCCTCGATGGCAAGAACCTGGTAGATTGTGTTTCGCCTGACATGTCGCTCAACCTGACTGCCACTGTCGGGGCAGCAGGTTAGCTTGGGCGTTGGGCCGCAGACAGCAGTTTCGGGGATCTCGTGATGATCAAATGCAGCATCCTCTATCCGAACACGAAAGATGGCCGTTTCGACTTCGATTACTATCAGTCGAAACACATGCCTCGTTCCATTCAGCTGCTCAGCGCGCGTCCCGGATTCCGCGGTGTCACAGTTGAGCGTGGTATCGGAGGTACCGAGCCCGGGTCTCCTCCGCAATACGTCGCTGCTTGCTTTTATATTTTTGAGTCCGTCGAGGCTTTCATTTCCGCGTTCATGCCGCACGCCGAGGAACTGCAGGCAGATATGCAAAAGTACACGGATATTCCAGCCGAAATTCAATTCAATGAAATACTCATCGATAAGCAGAGTGCGGTCTAACTATTCGTCGCAGCGGACGCCCCTGACGGACGGAACCTTGGGGCCAGGTGGTCGCACGCCTACTCGCCGTAGATGGCGTCGTCGTGGGTCTTTCGTACGCTCCGTCGCTTCATGAGACGCGCAAGCGGTAGTGGACTGTACTATGCGTTTACGCCGAGCACCCGGACACGCAACAGAGTATAGGGGTCAAATCTAGTTTATATATTATCTTTGTGCTATTTCAGAAACGAAATGCCACATTCTTGTTCTGTATATTGAGTGCAAAACCGGTGTCAGGAGGTTTCAATGAACCCAAAGAGCGGCACGTCGAAGTCGGCCAAACGCACCACCGGCGAGGTGTCCGATGGATTCACGAACGAGGAGCGGGCCGCGATGAGGGACCGCGCCAAAGAGCTGAAGGCCGCTTCGCCCCGCGGTCCACGTGCGGACAAGGCGGACGGAGAAGCCGACGTGCTCGCTAAGATCGCCGAAATGCCGGAATCGGATCGCGTCATGGCAGAGCGGCTCCATGCCATCGTCAAGGCTAGTGCGCCAACCCTTTCTTCGAGAACCTGGTACGGGATGCCTGCATACGCGAAGGACGGTAATGTCGTCTGCTTCTTTCAAAGTGCGCAGAAATTCAAAACGAGGTACTCGACACTCGGCTTCAGTGACAAGGCGAACCTCGACGAAGGCGTCATGTGGCCGACCGCTTTCGCGCTGAAGAAGTTGACTGCTGCCGAAGAGGCAAGGATCGGCATGCTCGTGAAGCAAGCAGTTAGCTGAGGCCGGGCACGTCAGGCAGTATCAGAATCGTGCCATGACGATTGCCGAATCCGACTGGACATCATAAGAGGAAACTTGAAATATGCAGGACGATGAGCAGGAAATCCGGCAACTCGTCTCCGCCTGGATGGATGCAAGCAAGTCTGGAGATGTCGATAAAGTGCTGTCGCTGATGACGGACGATGCTGTGTTTCTTGTCACTGGACAGCCGATCATGCACAAAGCGGACTTTGCTGCAGTTGCACGGGCACAGGCCGGCGCGGATGCGCCTGAATTCGACGGATCAAGCGAGATTCAAGAGATCAAGATTCTTGGCGAGTGGGCCTTTATGTGGCAACGGCTCACTGTCAGCATCACGCCACGTGATGGTGCCGGGTCAACCGAGCGCGCAGGATACACCCTGACGATACTCCAAAAGCAAGACGGCAAATGGAAACTCGCGCGTGATGCCAATATGTTGGCTCGGGTAGAGCAGAACGGTGACAGCGGCGGAAGCGCGCTCGCTAAAGCAGAGCGCCCGGACCGGAACGACGAGTAGCAGCTGATCGAAGCCGGTTCCGTAACCATCAAAAAAGCGCTCGAAGCAGCATTTGAGCGCGTAAAATGATCCGTCATTTGGGGGCTGGAGGGGAGCATGAAAAAACCGAGTTCGACTGAGGGCCAGTCGGCATCTGAGCTGATTGACAAAAGAATCGCCGAGCTCGGGGACTGGCGCGGGGAGACCTTGGGCAGGATGCGCAAGCTCATCAAAGCGGCAGACCCGGACGTCATGGAGGAGTGGAAGTGGATGGGCACTCCGGTATGGTCGCACGACGGAATCATCTGCACCGGCGAATCGTACAAATCGAAAGTGAAGTTGACGTTCGCCAAGGGAGCTTCGTTGAAAGATCCGGCCAAGCTCTTCAACTCGAGCCTCGACGGCAACGTCAGGCGCGCGATTGATATCTCCGAGGGCGAGAAAATCGATGCGGCAGCATTCAAGGCGCTCATTCGTGCGGCAGCTGCTTTCAATGCATCGACTGCAAAGGCAAAACCGAGGCGGCCGAAGTAAGTCGCCCGCTTGCCCGGATTCAGACGTCAGGTGCATCAAGTGCGAAGCGAACGCGACAAAATGCTGGCTGGCGAGCTCTACGATCCATTTGACACCGAGCTTGTTACAGCGCGGGAACGGGCGCGAGACCTGTGCGGCGCCCTCAACGCGACGCGTGAATCGCAACAAGCGGAACGGCGGCGCATTCTCAAGGATTTGTTTGGCGCAGGCGGCGACACCGTATGGATGCAGCCGCCGTTTTATTGCGACTACGGCGCAAACATCCACCTTGGCACGCGGGTATTCTTCAATTTCAATTGCGTTGTGCTCGATGTATGCGAAGTGCGCATCGGGGGCTACACGCTCTTCGGCCCCGGCGTCCAGATTCTGACGCCGCTGCACCCGCTTGATTCTGAACTGCGCCGGAAGCAGGAGTTCGGAAAACCGATCGAGATCGGCTCGGACGTCTGGGTCGGTGGGGGCGCCTTGATTTTGGCCGGTGTTCGGATTGGGTCGGGCGCTGTGATCGGTGCCGGCAGCGTAGTCACGCGGGACATTCCCGAGGGCGCTTTCGCAGCCGGCAACCCGTGCCGCGTCATCAGGAAATCCGTTCGCAGCGCACCCGACTCCAGTTCGAGTGGGCGCGTTAAAGTACACCGCTCTACGCCGCGTTCGGCAGCACGGAAGAAGTAACCCTCGCGGTAGCGCGACAGGCTATGCGGAGGGGAACGACATTTGATTAAGAGCGGCTGACAAAATGTCCGCAATCCTTTCCCTCACCCTTTATCCCTCTCCCTGTACAGACTGGAGACAAGGGTAACGGGTGTTCGGGGACATGGGTAACACATTGTGAGCTATGCGTAGGGTTGGCGCAGATTGATTTGAGCCACTTTGTAGTGACGGAAATACACGGCCATCAGGCCGTCTTCATCAGTGGGGCGCAGCGCCACGCGATAGCCGCGCAGCGCCTGGGCCAGACGA